>CAZSXI010000156.1:0-5660 GCA_964611045.1 uncultured Cocleimonas sp.
AAAAGAATAAAAGAATAAAAGAATAAAAGAATAAAAGAATAAAAGAATAAAAGAACTTTTCGATTTTTTTTCGTGCCTTTCGTGGACAAAATTATTTAAGGTTAAAAATGAAATTTATTGAAACACGCGGTAATGATGGCGTTAGCCCAAAATCAGTGGCTTTTTCTGAGGCTATCCTTAGCCCAATGTCATCGTTTGGCGGAATTTACTCGCCAGAATCTTTGCCCGATTTGGGTGAGTATTTTTTGAAATGTCACGTAGATCAAGATTACAAAACCTTAGCACGTAATATTCTCACTGCTTTTAATATTGATATTAAAGACTCAGTAATTGAAGAAGCCCTGTCTTTATATGACCACTTTGATGATAGCGCTAACCCAGCTCCATTAGTTAAAGTAAAAGATGATCTATTCGTTAGCGAGTTATGGCATGGCCCAACACGCGCCTTTAAAGACATGGCATTACAGCCGTTTGGTAAAGTGCTTTCATCACTTGCACAAGATCATAATGAAGAATATCTCATTATGGCAGCAACCAGTGGTGACACAGGCCCTGCGGCGCTAGAAACCTTTAAGAACCGTGAAAATATACGCGTGGTTTGTTTATATCCCGATGGTGGAACATCCGATGTTCAACGCTTACAAATGGTGACAGAAGATGCGCCTAATCTAAAAGTGATTGGCATACACGGTGATTTTGATGATGCACAAAGTGCGCTAAAACTATTACTTCAATCGGATACGTTCAATGCCAAGCTGAAAGAGAAAAATATCTCATTATCAGCAGCAAACTCGGTGAACTTTGGGCGTATTATTTTCCAACTGATGTACCACATTCACAGTTATCTTGAATTAGTACGACAAGGTGAAATCACATTAGGCGATAAGGTTTATCTTGATGTACCTAGTGGAAACTTCGGTAATGCATTAGGCGGATATTACGCGATGAAAATGGGTTTACCTGTAGAAAAAATCCTAATATCATCCAATGAAAACAATGTCTTAACATCCCTTATCAATAAAGGACTTTACGATATTAGCGATTCATCGGTTATCGCGACTACATCACCAGCAATGGATATTTTAAAATCATCAAACGTTGAACGAATCCTCTTTGATATGTTCGGCGAAGCTCGCACCAAAGAGCTAATGCAACAGCTTGATACGGATAAACGCTACCAGCTAACGGACAGTGAAATCGCAGAAATGCAAAAAGTATTCACTGCCGATTACTGTAGCGATGCAGAAGGTAGCCAATACATAAAAGATGCCTTCGCCGATGGCTATTTGATGGACCCCCACACAGCAACCTGTTTTAAAACTTACGAGTCTTGTCGTGATGATAAATCACTTAAAACCATCGTGTATTCAACGGCTGAGTGGACAAAGTTTTCACCTACTATCGCAGAAGCATTAACAGGTGAAGCGGGTAGTAGCGATATTGATGCACTAAAAGCCATTGCAAAAGAAGCTAATATTTCTATACCAGATTCGATTAATGATTTATTTAGTAAAGAAATTACGCAGAGTGTGGTGATTGATAAGCAGGATATTGAGAAAGAGATTCTCGAATTCTTGAGTTGATGTTTATTGTCCCCTCTCCCTAGCAGGGAGAGGGTTAGGGAGAGGGTAGAAATCTCGAAGTAAGTCAATACTTTTAAAACTCTACCCCCTCCCCAGCCCTCCCCCTGCTAGGGAGAGGGAGCTAAAAAACAAATCCAAACCAAATTATGAACAACAAAAAAATAGCCGCCATCCAAATGGCATCAGGACCACAAATCAAAGCCAATTTGATGGAAGCCACACGCCTAATCCGCGAAGCTGCCAGCAAGGGCGCGGGTATGGTGGTACTACCAGAAACATTTGCACTCATGGCGATGAATGAATCAGAAAATATCGACATGGCAGAAGAGCAGGGCGTTGGTCAAATTCAAGACGTAATTCGCCAATGTGCAATTGACAATAAGGTGTGGATTGTTGCAGGTTCAATTCCACTAAAATCTGATAATGCAAATCGTGCCAGCGCTGCCTCACTGATGTTTAATGACAAAGGTGAAATTGTTGCACGCTACAACAAAATTCATCTATTTGATGTGGCTATTGATTGTGAAGCAGGTGAAAAAAGAACCACCGATGTTTATAAAGAAAGTGACACCTTTAAATCGGGTGAAGACATCGTTGTTGTGGATACGCCGTTTGGCAGAATAGGAATGTCTATCTGCTATGATTTACGTTTCCCTATGCTATACCGTGAAATGGTCAAGCAGGGCGCAGAGATATTCTTAATCCCATCAGCCTTTACTAAAACTACGGGTAAGATTCACTGGGAGCCTTTAATCAAAGCCCGCGCCATTGAAAACCAATGTTACGTCATCGCCCCAGCCCAAGGTGGTTATCACGTAAACGGTCGTCACACTTATGGTCACAGCATAATGGTGGATTATTTAGGACAAGTTCGCGGTTTGCGCTTGAAAGGCACCGGTATCATCACCATGAATATAGACTTGAGAGCACAGAAAAAAGTTAGAAAAAGTTTTCCAGTTTTACAGCACACAAAGCTTTAAAAAGATAACGTCCCCTCCACCTAGCAGGGGGAGGGTTAGGGAGGGGGTAGAATGCTCGAAGTATAACAATACTTTTAAATTTCTACCCCTCCTCCCCAGCCCTCCCTCTGCTAGGGGGAGGGGCACTAAAACAAAGAAATAAACTTATGAGCCAATCATCACTACAACAAGCCCAACAACAATTATTCGAGCCTGCAGGCATCACCGAATCACACCTCGATAAAGTTTTCTCGCATCTACAAGGTGCTGATCTTGCTGATTTATACTTCCAATCCACCCGTTTTGAATCTTGGGGATTAGAAGAAGGCATTATCAAAAATGGCACTTACAGCATAGAGCAGGGCGTAGGTGTGCGCATGGTTGTCGGTGAGCAAACAGGTTTTGCCTATTCAGATGAAATTAGTTTTGATGCACTCATCTCATCTGCTAAAGCTGCCGCAGGCATCGGCAAAGCAGGGCAGACAGGACGCGTGCAAGCATGGCAGGCAAAAGAAGCCACTAAAATCAATCCTTTATACGGTGTTGATAATCCTCTCAATGCGCTCACTGAAGATGAAAAAATAGCACTATTAAACTTAGCTGATAAAGAAGCCCGTGCGGCAAGCCCACACGTCACACAAGTCATGGCAAATATTGCAGGCGTACACGAACACATTTTGATTGCTGATATTGATGGCAACCTCAATGCCGATATTCGCCCCTTAGTACGCATGAACATTACCGTGATTGTCGAAAAAGACGGCAAACGTGAATCAGCCGGCACAGGCGGTGGCGGTCGTTTTGGTTTTGATTATTTCACCCAAGCAGATCGAGTGAGAGATTATGCCAACGAAGCCGTGCGATTAGCCTTAGTAAATTTAGAAGCGATTGCCGCCCCCGCAGGTAGCCAAACAGTGGTATTAGGTTCTGGCTGGCCGGGTATTTTATTACACGAGGCGATTGGTCACGGATTAGAAGGTGATTTTAACCGCAAAGGCACATCAGCATTCAGTGGTCGCATTGGCGAAACCGTTGCCGCAAAAGGCGTAACCGTTGTTGATGATGGCACACTAGAAAATCGCCGAGGTTCACTAAGCATTGATGACGAAGGTACACAAACAAATTGCACTACCCTCATCGAAAACGGTGTTCTCAAAGGCTATATGCAAGACAAACTCAATGCTAAATTAATGGGTGAAGAATCCACAGGCAACGGCCGCCGTGAATCTTACGCACATTTACCCATGCCTCGTATGACCAACACTTATATGTTACCTGGCAATGATGATCCCGAAGAGATTTTAGCGTCGGTTAAGAATGGCTTATACGCGGTTAATTTCGGTGGCGGGCAAGTTGATATTACCTCAGGAAAATTCGTATTTTCAGCCTCTGAAGCTTACTTAATCGAAAATGGAAAAATCACCAAACCAGTTAAAGGCGCAACCCTTATTGGCAATGGCCCCGATGTATTAACCCGCGTTTCAATGATAGGCAATGATTTAAAGCTCGATGCTGGCGTTGGCGTGTGTGGCAAAGCAGGGCAGAGCGTACCCGTCGGCGTAGGGCAACCCACGCTAAAAATAGAAGGTTTGACGGTTGGGGGAACAGAAGTATGAACGCATCAGAAATAAAACAAGCTGATCAAGAAATGCGCGAAGTCTCAGAACTCGTTCTAAAAATGGCTAAAAAATACGGCGCTGCCAACGCAGAGCTAAGCCTCAATCGTGGGGCTGGTTTATCGGTAGAAATCCATAAAAGCCAAGTCGATAAATTAGAATACCATCGTGATCAAGGTTTAAGCCTAACCGTTTATATGGGGAGCAATGGTAAAAACCAAGGCTCGGCAACAACAGGTGATTTATCCAAACAAGCTATAGAAGATACCGTAAAAGCCGCCTGTAATATCGCAAAATACACCGGTGAAGATAAATACACCGGTCTTGCTGATGCAGAATTAATGTTATCCAATGCAGCAGCAGACAATGACGACCTAGACTTATACCACCCGTGGGATTTAGACGCAGAACAAGCCATAGAAATATCAAGAGAATGTGAAGCGGCCGCGTTGAGCTTTGATAAACGCATCATAAATTCAGATGGTGCAAGCATCAGCAGTTATAGCGGAATAGGGCTTATCGCCAACACCAACGGTTTCACAGGTGTTATGCCATCAAGTCGCCACAGTTTGAGTTGTTCAGTGATTGGGCAAGAGCAGGGTAGCGAAGCCATGCAACGAGACTATTGGTACAGCAGTAGTCGTTTGCACGAGCAATTAGAATCAGCAGAATCCGT
This sequence comes from uncultured Cocleimonas sp., assembly GCA_964611045.1. Lineage (GTDB taxonomy): Bacteria > Pseudomonadota > Gammaproteobacteria > Thiotrichales > Thiotrichaceae > Cocleimonas. The sequence goes on from CAZSXI010000156.1 coordinate 4,835, forward strand.
AGGTAAAAAATCAGCGGAGCGCACATTAGCCCGTTTAGGCGGAAAACAAATTAGCACACGAAAAGCCAATATACTCTATGCGCCAGAAGTGGCACGAAGCATTGTTAGTCACTTTACCAGTGCAATTGGCGGTGGATCACAATACCGAAAATCAACCTACCTACTGGATAGTGTAGACACAAAAGTATTCCCAGATTTCATCCATCTGCATGAGCAACCACACCTCAAACAAGCCTTCGGCAGTAGTTATTTTGATAAAGAAGGCGTAGCCACAAGCAACCGCGATATTGTAGTTGACGGTGTAGTTCAAAACTACATTATGGGCAGTTACTCAGCACGACAACTAGGCTTAAAAAGCACCGCAAACTCAGGTGGCACACACAACCTAACCTTAGAATCCACAGGGCAAGATTTCGAAGAACTCCTCAAAATGCTAGGCACAGGATTCTTAGTCACTGAACTCATCGGTAACAGTGTTAATAGCATGACAGGTGATTATTCACGCGGTGCAGCAGGCTTCTGGGTAGAAAATGGCGAAATACAATACCCCGTAGAAGAAGTCACCGTCGCAGGCAACCTAAAAGAAATGCTACAAAACATAGTAGCCGTAGGAACCGACGTAGACCTACGTGGCGGAACACGCACAGGCTCAATTTTGATAGAAGGCATGATGGTTGCAGGTGCATAATTGCCTCGTTATTCGTACAAATCGGCAAAAAAGAGGGGGGGTGGACAGGGCAAACGCATTAAATTTTCGTCATGCGGTTAAGTCCCCTCTCCCTAGCAGGGAGAGGGTTGGGGTGAGGGGTGAAACTCACAGAATGGT
>CAZSXI010000157.1:0-5601 GCA_964611045.1 uncultured Cocleimonas sp.
GGGAGTTAACAACAAAAAGCTTTCACTTTGAATATATGAAAATACTTTTGGGACTTTTAATACGTAAGTAATTTACATGGTCAAGGAGCAATAAAAAACCTGAGGTCTCTATAAAGTAGGTTCGTATTTATCGAATCATTTTAGACGGCTTATTTGATGTTAGTACAAGACTTTCTCTTTTGTGCAAAGGTCTCATCTTGTACTATACCCCCATATTTTTTAACAATACGGAGTTCTAAATGGCTGGAGCAAGCTTGTTAACCTTACTGGACGATATTGCCATGCTACTGGATGATGTTGCTATATTAACTAAAGTTGCCGCAAAGAAAACCGCAGGGGTTTTAGGTGATGACTTGGCATTGAATGCCGAACAAGTTTCCGGGGTGCGAGCTGAACGTGAATTGCCTGTTGTTTGGGCTGTAGCTAAAGGCTCGTTTCTTAATAAATTAATTTTAGTACCAGCAGCACTTGCCATTAGCGCCTTTATTCCTTGGTTGATTACACCCTTATTGATGCTGGGTGGTGCTTTTTTATGTTACGAAGGCTTTGAAAAAGTAGCGCATAAATTTTTTCATAACAAAGAGGACGATGCGCTTAAACATGCTGAAAAATTAAAAGCGATTAGTGACCCAGAGGTAGACATGGTTGCCTTTGAAAAAGATAAAATTAAAGGGGCTATTCGTACTGATTTTATTCTTTCTGCCGAGATTATTGTGATTGTACTGGGTACGGCAAAGGATGCGCCATTTCTGACGCAGGTTGTTGTTGTTTCATTGGTGGCTATTCTTATCACGATTATTGTCTATGGCTTGGTTGCAGGAGTGGTGAAAATGGATGATGCAGGTTTACATCTATTAAAAACCAAAGCCCAGAATGCGTGGGGGAGTATTAAACGAGCGGTGGGTAAAGGTTTGCTTCTCACTGCCCCTAAATTAATGAAAACCCTCACCATTGTTGGAACTATCGCCATGTTTTTAGTGGGTGGTGGTATTTTATTGCACGGTATTCCTCAGTCCCATGACATATTACAGTCTATTGAAACCTATGTTCATCAGCTTGGTGGCGGAATTGGAGGGTTTTTAGCACTGATTACACCGACCTTGGTCAATGGATTATTTGGTTTTATCGCAGGTGGTTTACTTGTCTTGGTCATCTCGCTGGGGTCAGGTATCTTTACGCGTATCAATAAAACTTGATGCTGGCACGATACTCTAAACGGGTGCTGTAATAGGATATTTCAAAAACACGAATAATGAGCCACAAGCCCTAATTCCCAGATAAAAATTGAATTGAATGTTTTTACATATTCATGCAGTATAACTTTGTATAAAAGAAACTCTGATTAAGTAAAAAAGGAACTATTTTTATGGATGTTTTCAAAAATATTATTATATCTCTTGATTTTAAAACAGATGAAGAACAAGCAAAAATTGATCATGCTGTGTCGGTAGCAAAAACGCATAAAAATACATCATTCACTTTGCTTACGGTTGTCCCAAAAGTTATTGCTGACCCTGAAAAAATAATAATACCTGTCGAAAAACAACAAAAATTGTTGTTTAAAAAAGCCCATGAAAAGCTAGAGAAAATTGCAGAGTGTTTCCCGAAAAAAAATTCAGATAACGATGGGGAACAGGTAAATATTACTTGTTTAGTTAAAGTTGGAGACCCAGCAAAAGAAATTGTGACGCAAGTCATTAGAGGACAGCATGATTTGCTTTTGATAAGTACAAGAAAACAAAAATCAATGAAGGAGCATTTATTAGGTGGTACTTCTATAGAGATAATGCGTCAATGTCCTTGTCCAGTATGGGCGGTTAAGCCTGGTGCAGGAGAAGAAAAAAAGATCATGGTGGGGCTACATTTTGATGAAAAGGTAGAAGATCATAATGACACTTTGAATCATGAGCTACTTCGAATTACTACAGAAATTGCAAGTAAAAAAACCACGGAACTACATCTGGTGAATATTATCAACAAAGCAGATGATGAACTGACCCAACAGCGGTTATTAGCAATAAAAACCTTAGTAGAGAGTGACTCTTTCACCAATCCTTCTTATGAAGTCATCCCCGAGGTTCTTGAGGGTAGTGTTACGACACTACTGCCCGATTATGCGGAACAGCAATCAGTAGATTTACTGGTCATGGGGATGCTTTCCCGAACGGGGTTAAGCGGTTTCTTTATCGGTAATACGGCTGAAAAAATAATGGATGATGTTCATTGTTCGCTATTAGTTGTGAAACCAAAAGAATTTGTGAGTCAGCTTAGTATTTAAATTTATGGCACAGGTTATTTAGCAATAATCAGTGCTTTTAATTCTTTTATCTCACTGTGTAACTTCAAAAATGCTGCTCTTGTTGCATCATCGCAAGAATGCATTTCATCAATAATATGCTCTTCTCTCGCTTTACCTTTCTTTACATCGTCTTCTTTCATTTCATTCATGGCATCTACTACAATAGCGATAATCAGATTGACAATAATAAAGGTAGCAAGAAATATAAACGGCACAAAGAACAGCCAAGCCAGTGGGAATTCTTCCATCACGGGGCGCACGATACCCATTGACCATGACTCCAAAGTCATTATTTGGAATAGAGTATAGAAAGATTCGCCCAAAGTACCAAACCATTGAGGAAACTTCTCACTAAATAGTTCGGTTGCCATAATTGCAAAAATATAGAAAAATAGGCTGAGTAATCCACCAATAGAGAGAATACCAGGAATAACTTTAATCAATGCTGTGGTGACTTTTCGCATTTGTGGCACGATAGCAATTAGCCTTAGTAGTCGTAGCACCCTTAAAATTCTAAGAATCTCAAACCCTGCACTTGTTGGGACTAAAGAAATAGCAACAATGAAAAAGTCAAATAGTGACCAAGCATCTTTAAAAAATGCCAGCCTGTTAATATAAATGCGTAATGAGACTTCGATGGTGAATGCAGTGATAACAAAAATGTTAAACCATTCGAAGAAACGACCATAGTTGGCAGCAAGTTGCTTTGATGTTTCCATTCCCATGGTAATACCATTGAGGATAATCAGAGCCATGATAAAGTTTTGAAAATGGCTGCTCTCTATGAGTCTTTTTATGATGTGAAACATTTAAATCCTTATTGTGAAGGATTTATAAAGTCCACCCCCCCTGTTTTTTGCTGTTTTGTATTCAATATTATTACGTTAAGGCAGTAACTACTTAGGAATGAGAATTTAATCACTTCCCAAACTACAAGCAGAATCTTTGTTTCAGTTTAGTTGCTTTCAAGAAGATCATAGCAGGGATATGCGACGATTGAGAGCAACTAAACTGGGATAAAAAGCAAGTTAGAGTTGGGTAGTTATTGAACGCTTATTCTTTAGCATCAGTATGCAGTATTTCCTCTAGCGATAATCCCGTCATTCCATTAATGGTACGCCATAAATAATAGAAAATTGCCATCATCATAAGCATAGAAGGAATTGCAATCATCGGATAACTGTACAAAGTCATTTTCCCAAGTTGTTCATTAAACTCAGCACTACCCGCAGGGCTGGTAACAATCCATTTAGCGAGTGTGTAGTTCATGATTGCCGAGAATACAAAGGTGCCTGCCAATAGGTAGGTTGCTTTTAATAAGCGCGCTTCAAATTCGGCGGTACTGCCGAGCTTTTCAAGCTTAAGTTTGATTTTATCAACATCCATTATTTTGGGGTTATAGAGTAATGTTTTTATTAAGGGGTAACGTGTTTTTGTGGAAATTAAAACAGCCAGACCAATGATGGCAGGAATCGCCGCTTCTTTAATGGCTAGCCATTGTGTATCCAGCTTGAATAAACCAATGCTACCAGTAAGTAAGACACTCACTAAGCCGAGTAAGGCGATAAAATTAAATTTGCGGTATTTAACTAATTCAAAAATACCCCAACCCAGTGGAAAAGCCAATGCAGTAATTAAAGCGCCGCTGGCACCTAAATCATTTTCCCCACTGAATTTCATGAGGATAACAGAGGGTAAAATTATGCTGACCAGCAGGTCAATCATTGGGCGTGGTTTATGTTCGGGTGTTTTGTTCATAACAATGATGTCTTAATAGCTTATTTAGAGGTTTTAAACCTGAACCCATTCTTTCAAATATGAGTAACAGGGCATACAGATTCAGGTATTAGTTAATGACGATTGATAAATAGTAACGATTGTTAACGATAAGGACTCAGGATTAAATAAAGTGTGAGACCTAACGTGTCTTTTTGTCACAGCTTGAATGATCTAAAATCGTTGCGTCTTAGTGCTTTGCTTGCAAATGACTTAAGAGCCGAATGCAGAGCGTCTATGCACCTGCTGAGACTTCTAAGTTTTGCTAAAGCTCAGCTAAGTATTTAGATCATCCAATCTGAACAAGAATTCGGCGCTAAGTTCCGCACTTTATTTAATCCTGAGTCCTTAGTCAACTCTCTAAAATATTTATTCGGCATGTGATCGTTAGGAAGGTGGGTCAATATCAGCGAGTGTTCTTAAATTTTCCGCTGTTTTGTCATCAATGCCGTCTGGTAATATGTCAGCGTTTTGTAATGATGATATTTCTACGCCTTCTTTAGGTATGTCAGGTAATTCAAAGGGGGTTATAAAAGGTACGTTGATTTGATACATGGAGGCACCTTGGCAGCTTTCAATATCTGCCATATCGTACAGTAATGCAAACACGGGTTTAGCGTGTTTTTGTTTCACCATTATGTGCAAGGAATCCATTTCTACCCATTCATCTGTCGAATATCTTTGGCTTCGGATAGGCATGTATTTTGAGGCTAACGTTTGCCCTGACTTTTCGAGTGCCTCTAAGACTTCTTGGGATTTCCCGCGCGCTAAAATGCACACAATTAGTTTGGCAGATTTACAGTTATGTTGGTTTAACACGTGAAATAATCCCCCTTTTATGTACGCTTTTCAATACGTTTTAAAACATCCTGTGGAATATAGGTAGCGGCTTTATCGAGGGGTGTGACAAACATAATGCCCATTCCAGGTGTGTGTAGTTGACCCGCTTTAAACATTTCGGTAAATATATTTTCTTCTTGTTGTTTAGATACCATAATTTGAATGACTTCTTTTTCTGCTTCCACGGTAATACTGAGCAATCCTAAACGTTCTCGCACGCCAGCACCACGCCCATAGTGTATTGATGCGCCTTGAGCACCCGCAGCGCGAGCGGCTGCCACAACAGTATCGCCTTTGCCTTTTTGTACCATGCACGTTATTAAGGATACATCGGTTAGGATGATAACTTCATTTTGGTTTTTCATTTATGACTCCTTTAAGGGCGCTTCTATTAATCCATAACCCTGTCAATAGCACTGTAATGATAGGACCAATGGATGCCATTGACAAAATCCCAAAGCCTTCTACAGCATCAACGGCATTGCCCAGCCCCAAACCCATTGCTAATACTAATGGAACGGTAACAGGCCCTGTGGTGACACCAGCACTGTCCCATGCTACGTTGACGAACTCTTCGCTTGAGAATAGGGTTAAAAGTAGTGCGAGTAAATAGGCGGGGAGTAATAACCATACCATTGGCCAATCAAAAATAATTTTTGCCACACCAATGGCAATGCCAAAGCCTA
>CAZSXI010000158.1:0-5550 GCA_964611045.1 uncultured Cocleimonas sp.
TTTCGGTTTAAAGTGCTATTTGGCTTATGATTTTAATGCGTATGCCCTGGGGGGGGGGTGGACTATAAAAAATAGCGAAAAACAGCCATAAATTGGTTAATTTTCTTAAAGAAAGCCAGTTTCCATAACTTTTCTTTAAGCGTAGAGGATGTCCGCTGAATACCGCAGGGAAAAACTAGCGTTTATCAATATTTTGGTAATCTCTAGTAGCAGAACCCGTATATAACTGGCGTGGTCTGCCTATTTTTGACTGCGGATCACCCATCATTTCATTCCATTGCGATACCCAGCCGACGGTACGTCCTACGGCGAATAAAACGGTGAACATATTGAGCGGAATCCCCATGCCTAAGAAAATTATTCCTGAGTAGAAATCTACATTTGGGTAGAGATTACGAGATTTAAAGTAATCATCCTCAAGTGCAACACGTTCTAGCTCCATTGCAGTGTCTAGTAGCTTTTGATGCTCTGGATTTTGGCACTTGTCTTGCGCTAACATTTCGTGGCAAATTTCACGAATAATTTTTGCACGTGGATCATGATTTTTGTACACACGATGGCCAAACCCCATGAGGCGGAAGCGGTCTTTTTTGTCTTTTGCTCGATCAATAAAGGTTGAAAGTGGCTCACCTGATTCATTAATTTCAGTGAGCATTTTAATCACCGCTTCATTCGCGCCACCATGTGCAGGCCCCCAAAGTGATGCGATGCCTGATGCCAATACTGCAAAAGGGTTGGCTTGCGAACTACCTGCCAAACGCACGGTAGAGGTGGATGCATTTTGCTCATGATCGGCGTGGAGTATTAAAATCACGTCAAGTGCTTTAGATAATAATGGATCGACGGTGTATTTTTCGGTTGGCATTGAAAACATCATGTGTAAAAAGTTTTCGCTAAAGCCGAGTGAATTATCGGGGTACACAAAGGGCATTCCCTGCGCGTAGCGATAACTCCATGCGGCAATGGTGGGCATTTTTGCTATTAGGCGATGTGCAGCGTTGATACGATCTTCAGGGTTATGTACATCTTCATCATCATGATAAAAAGCCGATAGCGCTGCCACCACTCCAACCATGATTGCCATAGGGTGTGAGTCACGACGGAAGCCGCTATAAAAGCGCAACAATTGCTCGTGCAACATAGTGTGGTGCTTGATGGTGTATTTAAATTCTTCGAGTTCTTTTTTATTGGGAAGCTCTCCATGCAAAAGTAAAAAACAAGTTTCAAGGTAAGAGCTTTCTTCGGCGAGTTGTTCTATCGGATAACCTCGATATTCAAGAATTCCTTTTTCACCATCCAAATAGGTTATGTCGCTCCAGCAACTGGCGGTTGCCATAAACCCAGGGTCATAGGTGAAGTAACCTAGCTCTTTGTAAAGACCGCGCACATCTATTGTCATTGGACCGCTAGTGGGTTTAAGTAGGTCTAGCTCTACCTGTTTTCCTGTGCGGTTATCTATGAGTGTTACGCTGTCTTTCTTCATGCTTATTCCTATTTAATAAGGGATTAATGCCACCCCCCTGTTTTTTACTCGATTTGTAATCTCACCCTTCGGGCAGTCGTCGCTACGCTCCAACATTGTCTCGCTCCGCTCGGCTTGCCGTTTTGTCTTTATATTTACCTATTCAAACTCCACTACCAAATCGCCCTGCTCTAAAATCTCACCTGCTTCCAAGTGAATCTTCTTAATCACACCATCAAATGGCGCTGTGATAGTTGATTCCATTTTCATCGCTTCAATCACAAACATCGGCGCATCTTTCTCTACTTCTTGACCTTCTTCTACTGTAATTGCTGCAAGACGACCTAAAATTGGCGTACCAACTTCGTTATCTTCAACCGCTTGACGATTAACTTTTTTGGTCGATTTAACCGAATCATCTCTTATTGTGATACTTCGTGTTTGACCATTTAGATCAAACGTCACCGTGCGAATTCCACCACTATCAGGGGGCGAGCTGTACAACATTCGAATAATGATGACCTTACCTTTACCCAGCTCAACGGTAAGTTCTTCACGTTGTTTTAAGCCGTAGAAAAAGGCAGTGGTTGGGATAACAGAAACATTGCCGTAATCCTCAAGATGTTGATAAAAATCCTCATACACTTTGGGATACATCATGTAAGAAAGAAAATCTAACATGGTTCGAGAGTTATCAAATTTTTCTTTAAACGCTGCAAACTCCTTATCAAAATCTATCGGTGCAAGGTGCTCGTTGGGTCTCTCAGTAAAGGGCTTTTCTTTCTTTAAAACCAGTTTGCTGAGTTCTGGTGGAAAACCACCAACGGGTTGCCCTAAGCTACCTTTAAAAAGATCAAGCACAGACTCTGGAAAGGCAAGTGAACCACCCTGTTCCATCACATCTTTTTCAGTCAAGCCATTAGATGTCATGAAGATAGCCATGTCGCCTACTACTTTTGATGACGGCGTGACTTTGACAATATCGCCAAACATTTTATTTACCACAGCGTAGTTAGCTTTTACTTCTTCAAATTTATGCTCCAAGCCCAGCGCTATTGCTTGCGGACGAAGATTTGAATACTGCCCACCAGGGATCTCATGTTCGTAAACTTCTGCCGTACCTGCTTTTAAGCCTGACTCAAACGGATAGTAAATCTCACGCGTATCTTCCCAGTAGTTCGCATATTGGTTAAGTGATTCAAGGTTAAATTCTTGCTCACGTGGCTGACCTTGCATACTGGCAATCAATGAATTTAAGTTGGGTTGTGAGGTTAAGCCCGACATCGAACTCATACAAGCATCGACGATATCCACATCTTTTTCTATGGCTTTTAACAGCGTTGCTGATTGCATAGATGAGGTATCGTGTGTGTGTAAATGTAATGGCAAATCAACGGCTTCTTTTAAAGCAGGGATTAGCTCTTCTGCTGCATATGGCTTTAATAAGCCTGCCATGTCTTTTAAACAAAGTGTATGCGCACCTGCATCTTCTAAATGCCTTGCCAAGTCGAGATAGTATTGCAGATTAAATTTATTACTCTTATCAGTATTAAGTACATCACCCGTGTAACAAATGGTGGCTTCTGCCAGCCCGCCTGTTTGTTCGCGTACCACTTGGATGGATTTTCTCATTCCCTCAATCCAATTAAGTGAATCGAATATACGAAAAACATCAATACCATTTTCCCACGATTCAATAATGAATTTTTCAATCAAATTATCAGGGTAGGCTTTGTAACCCACCGCATTCGAGCCACGAAATAACATCTGAAACATGATGTTTGGAATCGCTGTACGCAAATGCTGCAAACGTTTCCACGGACATTCGTGCAAGAAACGCATCGACACATCAAAAGTTGCTCCACCCCATAATTCTAATGAGAAAAGCTGTGAATGATTCTTTGCCAAGCCTTCAGCAATTTTCATCATATCTTTGGTGCGTACACGCGTTGCGAGCAACGATTGATGTGCATCACGCAGAGTTGTGTCGGTGTACATGATGTGTTTTTGATCTTTAATCCACTGCACAAATCTATCTGCACCCAGTTCATCCAGTTTGTTTTTTGTACCTTCTGGGTATTCTGCCAAAGCATCAAAGGCTGGAATGATCGGTTTTCGAAAATCTGCTGCACAACTACGGTCTGGATCGACTTTTTTAATATCAGGGTTGCCGTTGACGATGACATTGGCTAAATAACTGAGTGTTTTTGTGCCACGATCCAAGCGCATTGGTACATCATAAAGCTCTGTGTGCGTTTCTAAAAAGGTAACCTTGACTTCGCCTGCACGGAAAGTGGGGTGATCTAAAACATTTAATAAAAATCCAACATTGGTTTTAACGCCACGAATTCTAAACTCACGTAATGCTCGATGCGCGCGTTGGATTGCGCCATCAAGTGTACGACCAGATGCTGATATCTTAACCAACATCGAATCAAAAAAGGGAGATACCTTTGCGCCTACATAAGCTGCACCAACATCAAGGCGAATACCAAAACCACCAGCGCTACGATAAGCGATGATTGTGCCAAAATCAGGTTTAAAGTTTTGTGTTGGGTCTTCTGTAGTAATTCGGCATTGCACCGCAAAGCCTCGAATAGAAACGTCATCTTGTGATTTTATATTGATTTCTGGGTCTGATAATTTACAGCCGTTGGCGATGTGAATTTGGCTACGAACAATATCGATGCCTGTGATTTCTTCGGTGATGGTGTGCTCTACTTGCACCCGTGGGTTTACTTCAATGAAGTAGATATTTTCATCACCGTCTACAAGAAATTCCACCGTGCCAGCATTGCTATAATCTACATGACGAGTAATTTTTAACGCATATTCATAAAGCTTGTTGCGGGTTTCTTCTTTTAAAGTGGTGCTAGGAGCCACTTCAATCACTTTTTGAAAACGACGCTGCACCGAACAATCACGCTCATATAAATGTACAAGATTGCCATAGTTATCCCCCAAGATCTGTATTTCGATATGTTTGGGTGAATCGAGGTATTTTTCTAAGAAGACTGTATCGTCACCAAAAGCTTTTCCCGCTTCGTTTTTAGCTTCGTTGTATGCCGTTGGCAATTCAGAGGCAGCACGTAAAATACGCATTCCACGACCACCACCGCCAGATGCGGCTTTTATCATCAGCGGAAAACCAATCTTCTCGGCTTCTGCCATTGCTATTTCAACGCTATCAAGCGATGCTTTGCTGTCTTCGATAACTGGGATGCCTGCATCAATGGCATTTTGCTTAGCTTGCACCTTGTCACCCAACTGCTCCATAACTTCGGGTGCGGGACCAACAAAAATAATGCCTTCTTCACGGCAACGGCGTGCAAACTCTACATTTTCAGATAAAAAGCCATAGCCTGGATGAATCGCATCCACATCATGCATTTTTGCGGTTTTAATGATTTCTTCAATGTTCAAATAAGGCATTAATGGATCATCATCAGCGCCTATCTGGTATGCCTCATCAGCTTTATAACGATGCGGTGAAAAACGGTCTTCGTGGGTATAAATAGAAACTGTGCATAGGTTTAACTCTGATGCGGCTCGTAAAATACGAATCGCAATTTCACCTCGATTAGCAACTAGGAGCTTCTTGATTTCTTTGTTGATTTTTTTTGTCATAATTTTCTTATAGTTTGATATGAATTAAGAGTAGGAGAATAAAAGAGTTTATAAAAATAAAGTGCTTTAATTATTACTATTAAAAGTTGCTTAAAGTGTAGCTTAGCATCAACTTTTATTCACAAAAAACATCTCTAACATATTAATTGATTAAGGGACCTCTGATTAAGTCCAACAAATTCTGGCAACGCCAAGTTTCCAAGTTCGAGACATTGATTTCAAGCATAGTCATTCTATGGTTTAAATCAATAACGAAGAAATTGGGAACTTGGCTAAGCCCCGACAGGGCTGACTTACAAGCCAGCAGAATTTTATTGGACTTATTCAGAGGCCCCTCAACTCAGCATCACTTACACTCCATCCTATTGTTATAACCACTCATCATGAGTTGGTTAATTTTTAAGCTATTGAGCTTCTTGCAAAACTCTAAGCTTGACTAAAGCTTAAACCAGCCCAACTTT
>CAZSXI010000159.1:0-5496 GCA_964611045.1 uncultured Cocleimonas sp.
TCCACCCCCCCTCTTTTTTGCTGTTTTGTATTTAAATACTTCAATCCTGTGCTAATCTATCCAATAAAGGAATAGTCAAAAGGATAAGATATGAGCGAAGAGTTATCAGCCAGCGGTCAACCCATCACCCACGTAAGTAAAAGAGGCATTTGGGGCTGGATGTTTTACGATTGGGCCACACAGCCCTTCCATACACTACTGATAACCTTTGTTTTTGCGCGCTATTTTGCCGCCGAAGTTGCACCTGATGCAGCCACAGGTCAAATTTGGTGGGGCTATATGCTTGCCATCGCTGGCGTAACAATCGCAGTTTTATCGCCTATTCTTGGCTCAATCGCTGATGCCACAGGACCACGAAAACCTTGGATTGCGATGTTTACCCTACTTTACGTCACAGGTGCTGGCTTCCTTTGGTATGCCGTACCAGGTGGTGGAGGTATGACCTTTTGGATTCTCTTTGCTTTTGGTCTGGGTATGATTGGACTAGAATTTTCTACCGTATTTAACAATGCCATTATGCCCGATTTAGTTACGCGTAGCGCGCTTGGGCGCTTATCAGGCACATCGTGGGCGTTGGGTTATATTGGCGGTCTTTTTGCGTTAGTGTTTGTTTTACTCGCACTGGTAGAATCTTCTCCAGGCAGTGGTAAAACACTCATTGGTATTACTCCCATTTTAGGATTGGATGAAATCACCCGAGGCGGTGAAAGAGCGGTAGGCCCACTGACGGCACTATGGTTTGCTGTTTTTATTATTCCATTTTTCCTTTTCACACCCGATGTAAAAAAACAAACAAAAGTTAAAGGTGCGGTTAAAGAAGGGATTACTGATTTATTCCAAACCATTAAAAACCTCCCTAAAAATAAAAGCCTTTTTGCTTACTTAGGCTCTTCTATGTTTTACCGCGATGCTTTAAATGGTTTGTATGGGTTTGGCGGAATTTATGCAGGTGGTGTACTAAAGTGGGAGGCTACCCAACTGGGTGTGTTTGGGCTATTAACATTAGTAACAGGTGCAATCGGTGCATGGATAGGTGGACGTGCAGATGATAGTTCTGGTCCCAAAAAAGTTATCGTTATTTCTATAATCGCCTTGATCTTCGTTTGTATCGCCATCGTCACCACAGATCGTCAAACGTTGTTAATGATGCCTATTGAAGAAATGCCAGGTCCTTTTGCAGCACCTGATATTTTGTTCTACATTTGTGGCGCCGTTATTGGCGCAGCAGGTGGCGCGTTGCAGGCGGCATCGCGAACATTGATGGTTGACCAAGCTGATGAAGACAATATGACGCAAGCTTTTGGCTTGTATGCATTATCAGGTAAAGCAACTTCGTTTATCGCGCCAACACTGGTTGCTTTTGTTACAGGCACGGTTGGTCTTGGTATGTTGGGGTTATCGTCTACCGAAGCACAAAGGTTAGGCATTTCACCCTTAATTCTCTTATTTATCATTGGATTGGTTCTGCTACCTTGGGTTAAACAACGTCGCGGCTCTCAATAGTTACAACACAATAGCCTATGCCAAACTACATACTCGCAATTGATCAAGGTACCACCTCATCACGCGGTATTATTTTTGATGAAAATTACACGATTTGCGGTGTTTCACAACAAGAGATTGAGCAGATATTCCCTCAATCTGGTTGGGTTGAACATAACCCTGCTGAGATTTTAAGTTCGTGTATAGAAACGGCACGTGATGCAATTAAAAAGGCAGGATTGACCAGCGCAGACATCAGCGCCATCGGCATTACCAACCAACGTGAAACCACAATTATCTGGGATAAAGTAACAGGCAATCCCATCCACAATGCCATTGTTTGGCAAGACCGCCGCACGGCTGATTTTTGCAATACACTAAAAGATGCGGGACACGAAAAACTGTTTAGTGAAAAAACAGGTTTGTTACTCGACCCCTACTTTTCAGGTACTAAAATAAATTGGCTCTTAGATAACGTAAAAGGCGCAAGAGCTAAAGCCGAAAAAGGCGAGCTGCTCTTTGGCACAGTCGATTGCTGGCTTTTATGGAATCTCACCAAAGGAAAAACACACGCCACCGATGCCACCAATGCATCGCGCACCCTACTCTTTAATATCAAAACCCAACAATGGGATGGTGAGCTTCTAAAGCTACTCAATGTTCCGCCAGCGATGCTTCCCGAAGTCTTAGATTGCGCGGCAGATTTTGGCGAGGCTGATGCGATATGGTTTGGCTCATCCATCCCCATTTATGGCATCGCAGGCGACCAACAAGCTGCCACACTTGGGCAAGCGTGCTTTGAAGCAGGCATGATGAAATCCACCTACGGTACAGGCTGTTTTGCCATGTTAAATACGGGTGAAACCTTTGTCCCCTCATCTAATCGTTTACTCACCACCATTGCCTATCGTCTTGATGGAAAAGTCACTTACGCACTTGAAGGCTCTATATTTATGGCGGGTGCATCTGTGCAATGGTTGCGCGATGGCTTAGGTATTATCGAAAAAGCAGATCAATGCGACAATATGGCGAAAGAATCTGACCCAGAACAAGCCGTCTACCTCGTCCCTGCATTCACAGGCATGGGTGCGCCCTATTGGGATGCTGAAGCTCGTGGATTATTATGTGGTCTTACGCGTTCATCAACACCCAAAGAGATTGTCCGTGCCACATTAGAAGCCGTCTGCTATCAAACCGCTGATCTATTGCAAGCAATGAAGGATGATTGGCAATCAGAGTCAAACACAAATACTGTTTTACGCGTCGACGGCGGTATGGCATCCAGCAATTGGACGATGCAGTTTTTAGCCGATATTTTAGATGCGCCCGTTGATCGTCCAACCGTTTTAGAAACCACTGCACTCGGTGCAGCTTGGCTTGCAGGGCAATATGCTGGCGTTTGGGATGATGCGGACGAATTTGCTAAAAGCTGGCACTTAGATAAACAGTTCACATCAACAATGAATGAACAAGCACGAAAAGATAAAATGACAGGCTGGCGTGATGCAGTGAAGCGTACACTCACCTCATAATAAAATTTTGTATTTGCATAAGTCTCTACTATATTTAAATCACCCGCTTGCTTTGTCATGCCCTTGCAATAAACCAATGACAGTATCGCAAGGGATAATCAAAGGAGGTTTAGATGCTAAAAATGGTGATACTTTAAGGCAAATATTAATGCCGACTGCTATCATTTTTTTGATAGTGAATCTGGTCAAAAAAATTAAGCTCATGTAGATTCTTTTCGTGCCCTTCGACAGGCTCAGGGTACTGCGTTGTATCTCTTACACACTAGGTATCTAGTTCCCTGAGCCTGTCGAAGAGTCGGCAGAAGCTACCCAATCTAATCCCTAATTACCGCCCCGCCAACATAACAAACATTACATCCGTAAAAATCAGAGACATAAGAAACTCTGCTAAAAATCTGGTATCTTTGCACTCCTCCGATTAAATCTCCATTTTTATGAAAACACGCCTGCTATTCCTTTTTTTCCTCGCGCTGACTGCGCTACCTCTGGTGGTTTTACTCTTGCAAACAGCAACCGAGCACAAAACTCCATCATTTTTATTTGCTGATGTATTACCTCAAACATCAATCTCAAAAGAAATTACCGATGAGATAGAGAAAGAAGTGCAAAAGGCGATTGCGAAGGAAGAGCAAAAAGACGAACAAAAGAATGCAACTAAAATAGAAGATAAGAGTGAGAAATCATCTTCTGAAAACAACGAGAAGAAGGAAAATAAAGAGGAAGAAGAGAAACGAGAAGAAATCACCGCTAAAAGCGATGATAGTGATACTGATAAGGAAGAGAAATATCCTGAAATAAAATACCCCGTGACAAACAATAGAAAATCTCCCATCGGCATCAATGCCAATGAGATTTTTGAACAAGATTCTAGTATCCCCTTCTTAGATTTAATGCGTGTTGCAACACCGTTTCACGAGAATATTCGCTGTCGCGCTAAAGATCAGCCTTGTCTAACTTCTGCCAAAGTTGAGTACGATAAACAAGGCTGGCCCCAAAAACTAAACGGCGGAACTGCAGGTGTATTCTTTTTGCGAAACGTCCAACTTGCTGCACTGCCACCGGGTGAATTTACAGTGCTTTATGATGGAGAAGGTAAGCTTGAATATCTACACAATGTAGAAGTCATCTCACAAAAAACTGGAATAGATAAAATCAGTTTTACCGAACGTGCCGATGGCTTTATGACGGCAGCGTTGAAGATTGTGGAATCCAACCCTGATAAACCACTGCGCAATATTCGTATTCTTATGCCAGGTGGAATCTGCCACGATAAACCTTATCAACAAGTGGCTGATGAATCTGCTTGTAAAGATGATTCAAAGTTTTTATCATTCAAAAAACACTACGCAAAAATTCTCTTTAATCCTGATTATCTAAATTTTATGAAGGATTTCAACGTGATTCGTTTTATGCCAATGTCAGGCGTTACGCGTAATCCACATACCACATGGGATAAACGCCCGACGATAGATGAGCCAACATGGGGTGGTATTTATGGCTCACGTGGAGCGCCATTAGAAGTACAAATTGAACTTGCCAATCGCCTAAAAGCTGACCCTTGGTTAAACGTACCACACGGCGCGGATGATGATTATATCAACAAGTTTGCGACTTACGTTAAAGAGCATTTATCACCTGAATTAAGACCTCACATCGAATACAGCAATGAAGCGTGGAATGCTAACTTCCTGCATAACGAATATATGCAAAAAATGGGCATCGCTGAAAAACTCGATCAAGATGCGCTGATGGCAGGCTATAAATACTACGCCAAGCGCTCAGTAGAGTTTTTCAAAATTTGGGAAGGTGTATACGATGGGCATGAAAAATTAGTCCGTATTATTGGCGGTTGGGATACTCGCCCTGATATTAGCGGAATTATTCTAGCCTACGACGACACCTATAAATCCGTCGATGCCATTGCAATTGCCCCGTATATTGGTGGCAATATACGGGGTTTTAGAGAATCTAAAACAACCGATGATATTTTCCATTTACTGACCGATAAAAAGTCTTATCGCTCACTACCCAAAATCATGCATGAGCTAGAAAAACACGCCGAATTAGCCAAAGAGTTTGGTATCAGCTTAATCGCCTATGAAGGTGGGCAAGGTTTAGTGGATTGGGCAGCGAAAGATTACACCAAGCATCCTAATCCTTTATTCTTTGCCGCAAATCGTGATCCACGTATGGGCGAGATATATCAAGACTTATACAGCAAGTGGCGTGAATTAGGTGCTGATCTATTTGTGGCCTTCACCGCACCAAGAACCTGTAATGCCAACGGTTGCTGGGGATTAAAAGAACATATACGACAAGATATTGACGATGCACCCAAACAAAAAGCGACTTTATCGTTTATTGATAAGAATGAGCGCTGGTGGGATTGGGATAAAATCAAACAAATGGATAAACCCTCCAGTAGCAAGGTTGCCCACTATCTCCCCAAGCAAGACCCTAATAAACCAAGAATCGTTATCCG
>CAZSXI010000160.1:0-5446 GCA_964611045.1 uncultured Cocleimonas sp.
GTTGGGCGATATTTGGGTGGTCATGCGTAACCCGTATATTCAAGATGACTTGCTCGAAAATGAAAAGCGTCGTTATTCACTCATGCAAACCATGCGCGAGCGTTTGGATAGAATTAAAGAACGAGCGGATGGCAATGTGCTCACACTAGAGTTAGTGGAAATAGGGCAGAAGTCCGTAGATGATTTTGCCAAATGGTTTGCTGATTACTACGCGCTAAGAAAAAAAGCCATTCGCAAATTCCGCCATATCACCCGCAAAGATAATATCCAGTTTGATGGTTTGGCACGTGTCTCTCATGTGACCGATGCAACAGACTGGCGTGTTGAATTACCTTTTGTGGTGTTAACGCCTGATACTGAATCTGAAATTGCAGAGCTTGTGCAAACCTGTATCAAATTAGGCTTAACGGTAATCCCGCGTGGCGGTGGCACGGGCTATACAGGTGGCGCGATTCCACTCGATGCCATGAGCGCGGTTATCAATACCGAAAAGTTAGAAACGTTAAGCGAAATACACTGGGCTAAATTACCCGGTGTTGAAAGCGCAGTTGCTGTTATTCGCGCCGATGCAGGCGTGGTTACGCGTCGTGTATCCGATGCGGCTGATGCGGCTGGTTTAGTGTTTGCAGTAGATCCAACCTCGCAAGATGCTTCTACCATTGGTGGTAATGTCTCCATGAACGCAGGTGGTAAAAAAGCCGTTATGTGGGGGACAGCATTAGACAATCTTGTGTCATGGCGCATGGTAACGCCTGATGCGGAATGGTTGGAGGTAAAACGACTCAACCATAACTTGGGCAAAATACACGATCAAAAAGAAGTCAGCTTCCGAGTGCGTCGTTTTGAGCAAGATGCTAAAACCCAAAAAGGCGAAGATGAAGTTTTAACCTTTGCTGGCAGTTTCTTTCGTAAAGAAGGCTTGGGTAAAGACGTTACCAATAAATTTTTAGGTGGCTTGCCGGGCATTCAAAAAGAAGGTTGTGATGGCTTAATCACCTCATCTGAATTTATATTACACCGTATGCCAGAGCAGGTTCGCACTGTGTGTTTGGAGTTTTACGGCACCGATTTACAAGAAGCCGTCCCAGCGATTGTTGAAGTAAAAGATTATCTTGATGCTAACGAGCATATCTTGCTGGCAGGCTTAGAGCATTTAGATGAACGCTACGTCAAAGCGGTAAAATATACGCCAAAAGCGGCACGTGGTTCATTCCCTAAAATGGTTTTGATCGCGGATATTGTGGGTGACGATGATACCCAAGTCGCCGAAGCGGCCTCAAAAGTAATCAAGATTGCTAACGCTAGAAACGGCGAGGGTTTTATCGCTGTTAGCCCAGAAGCACGCAGGCAATTTTGGGCAGACCGTGCGCGCACAGCTGCCATCGCCGCGCATACAAACGCCTTTAAGATTAATGAAGATGTGGTTATTCCACTGCATTATCTAGCGGCATACAGTGAAGGCATTGAGCGCATCAATATTCATCAATCATTGCAAAATAAAATCAGCTTGATTGATACCGCGCTAGAGGCTTTCAGTGGTGATTTACCTGAACTACGCAATCTACCAGACTATGAAAAAAGCGATGAAAATGATGCGATTTTACAGTCCAAAAAAGACCATGCGGCAAAGTTTTTAAACGAAGTTCGCACTCGCTGGCAGGCAATTTTTGATAATTTTGAAAGTGATGCTAACAAACATTCTGATTTACTCGATGATGAAACCCAACAAAAAATAAGAAAAGGCGACAAGCTAATAAACTTGTTACTACGCCGTGATTTACGCATCTCATACAAAACAGAAATCAAGAAACAGTTGGATGATGTTTTTGTCGGGCAAACGCTAGAACCTTTGCGCGACGTGCTCGATAAAGTGCATAAAAAAGTTCTTTCAAGCCGTCTCTTTGTTGCGCTACACATGCACGCAGGCGACGGTAATGTGCACACCAATATTCCAGTCAATTCCAATGACTACGAGATGATGCAAGAGGCAGAGCGCATTGTTGATCAAGTCATGGAATTAGCGATCTCTTTAGATGGTGTAATATCGGGCGAGCACGGTATCGGCCTAACAAAAATGCATTATTTACAAGATGATGTGATTCAGGATTTTGCAAAATACAAGGCTGAAATAGACCCGAACGGGCACTTTAACCGTGGCAAACTCATGCCCGGCTCTGGTTTGCAAAATGCCTACACGCCATCACTACGTTTAGTTGGGCGCGAGGCATTGTTGTTAGAGCATAACGAGTTAGGCGCGCTCAATGACGATATTAAAGACTGTCTGCGTTGTGGTAAATGTAAGCCCGTATGTACCACGCATATTCCGCGCGCTAATCTGCTCTATTCACCACGTAATAAAATCCTCGCGACGGGTTTGATCATGGAAGCTTTTCTTTATGAAGAGCAAACACGTCGTGGCATATCACTGCGCCATTTTGAAGAAATGAACGACGTGGCAGACCACTGTACGGTGTGTCACAAATGCTTAAACCCATGCCCTGTAAATATCGATTTTGGCGATGTCACGGTACGTATGCGCAGTATTTTAAAAGAGCGTAAGCAAAAGAAATTCAATGTTATCTCTTGGGCATCCATGACCTATTTGAATATTAAAGACCCTCTTACCATTAAGATTATGCGTGCTGGGTTAATACAGCTTGGCTATAAATCACAACGCCTTGGGCACACCATATTTAAACGCTTGGGCTTATTAAAATCACGCAAACGCCCGACGGGAACAACAGGAAAGCCAGCCATAACAGAATTTGTGATTCAATTTGTTAAAAAGCCATTGCCCGCACACGTACCACTAAGAACAAGCCGAGCAATGCTAGGCTTAGAAGATAGCAACACAATCCCTGTGATTCGTAAGCCAGATTTAGCGGAGAGCGAACGCGGAGATTCTGTTTTCTACTTCCCCGGTTGTGGCTCAGAAAGGTTATTCTCAGAAATAGGCATCGCTACGATTAGTATGCTCTACGAGACAGGTGCAACCACCGTATTGCCACCGGGTTATCTCTGCTGTGGCTATCCACAAACATCAGGTGGAGACATTGCCAAAGGCAATCAGATATCAACTGATAACCGCGTGTTGTTTCACCGTGTCGCACAAACGCTAAACTATTTAGAAATAAATACCGTCATCGTATCCTGCGGAACCTGTATGGATCAGCTCCTAAAATACGAGTTTGAAAAAATATTCCCCGGTTGTCGTCTATTAGATATTCATGAATATTTACTAGAAAAAGGTGTGAAGCTAGAAGGCGTAAGTGGAACAAAATACGTCTATCACGACCCCTGCCACACACCCATTAAAAACTACGACCCAACAAAACTAACCTCAGATCTAATGGGACAAGAAGTAACGCTAACAGACCGTTGTTGTGGAGAGGCAGGCACCTTCGCCGTAAGCCGACCCGACATCGCTAGCCAGCTACGCTTTAGAAAGAACGAAAGCTTAGAAGAGGCAAAGCAAATCCAAATAGAGGCAGGCGCTGAAACCAAGCCTATTGAAGTAGTAGAAAAAGTAAAAATCCTAACCAACTGCCCAGCCTGTCAACAAGGCTTAAATCGCTACGCCGATGACACAGGCATGGAAACCGACTACATCGTAGTAGAAATGATGAAAGAACTACACGGTGATAAGTGGCAAGCTAAGTTTGTAGAAAAGATTGCTAATGGCGGGATTGAAAAGGTTCTACTTTAGAGAAACTCTTTAGTATCTAGCTGTGATTGACAAATGTAAAAATTGTAATACAATATGTATTACAATTTACAATAAGGGCGATAGCCATGATTACATTGAGACTTGATCAAAAATTAGAAACTGATATTCAAATAACAGCGACAATGATGGGCTTAAGCAAGTCCGAATTGATACGTGCTAGTGTTGCAGAATTTATAAAAAAACAAAAAAAACCAAATGCTTGGGAGTTAGGCAGCGAATTATTTGGGAAATACGCGAGCGGTAAGGGTAATCTTTCTATCAATCGAAAAGAACTCATGAAAGAAAAAATTAGAGCTAAACGAAATCGGTGAAAAGAATACTAATTGATTCGGGGCCTCTAATTGCTTTATTTGATAGCAGCGACAAATATCATCAGCTTTGCATAGACTTTATTAAAGATAATCCTCACGAACTGATAACCAGTTTAGCTTCGATAACCGAAGTATTGCATCTTCTGGATTTTAATAGAAATGCTCAAACAGATTGTCTGTCTTGGGTAATATCGGGCGCAGTAACCGTTGAAGATATTGGAGTGAGTGATTTAATAAGAATAAAAGAACTCATTATCAAGTACGCAGATATGCCAATGGATTTTGCCGATGCATGTTTAGTTTGCTTGGGCGAAAAATATAATATTGATGAAGTGGCAACAATAGATTCTGATTTTGATATTTACCGATTGAATAAGACTAAAGCTTTTAAGACAGTTTTAAGATAGAGAAATTTGCCACCCCCCTTGTTTTTGCCACTTTTGTGTTTTCTTAAACAGATGCAAAAGGCTAATCTATATTTCTAAATAATGTGACTCATAGTCCGTGGACTTTTCTAGAAAATCATGACCGAACAGAAGATTAGAAACATATCATAATCATTCGTTTCTTACGGAATAATTTGATATGGGTTTGAGAGAAATAATTATATTAAGTGATTTTGATGTAAAAAAGAGCACAATTATTGATGATTCTTATGGGAATAAGAAAGCGGCACTTACTCATTACTTAAAACAAAAAAAATCGGCATTTAAAAATCTATATAAGTTAAATGCGGTAAGCTATGTAAAGGGCATTCTCGCATATAAATTCCCTAAAGAAGTGCTTACCGATAAGGTCGCAGAAGATGCGCTTGATTACCTTTTTGACTTTCAAGATGATGCCCCATTTTCCCCTCCAAAATCACCAAAATTTACTTTTATTATTATTGTAAGTCCACCCCCCTTGTTTTCCGATGTTTTGTATTTTTCTAAATGTGACTCATAGTCCGTAGAGTAGTTGAATAAATCCTTTTATTATTTATAAAAATAAGGGAGAGAGTTATGGAAAAGTTTTTATCAGTAAGTGGTTTTGGAGATGCGCGTGAAGAGCACTTTGAAAGTGGGCTTGTGCTTGCTAGAGATTATTTTTCCGAGCGTGGCTTGGATTTCCTAGAATGTCATGACGCTTATATTAAAAATCAAGATTCTGAACTGGGCATGCACTGGCAAAAGGCGGAATGTAAGGCGAATTTAGCTTTGTATGCTTTTAATTTGCAGAAAAGCTCTATACTTGAGTTGGAGATTATAGATGAGTATATTTACTAGAAATATATAGGTATTTATGTTTTCCCCTGGTATTATTTTGACTCTTTTTCGGAGTGAATAAATTAGGTGAAAAAAGCACCAATAAAAATAATCGATTTGTTTGCGGGTCCAGGTGGATTGGGTGAAGGTTTTTCAGCTTATAA
>CAZSXI010000161.1:0-5440 GCA_964611045.1 uncultured Cocleimonas sp.
TTCACCCCTCACCCCAACCCTCTCCCTGCTAGGGAGAGGGGGCTTAACCGCATGATGAAATTTTAATGCGTATGCCCTGAGGGGGTGGACTCTAATTCCTTCCTATCCGGTAATCAAATGTAATCGATTTTTGATATACATGAAATATAACAACGGAATAACAACCAAAGTCAGCACTGTAGACACTAGAATTCCAGATATCAGCGTCACTGCAAGCCCGCTAAAGATAGGGTCATCGAGAATAAATAATGCGCCCATCATCGCGGCTGCAGCAGTCAATATAATAGGCATCGCACGTACTGCGCTTGAGCTAATGATTGCCTCTTTTAAATCCATACCTGTTTTAATCTGTTCATTGATAAAATCTACCAGCAGTATGGAGTTTCGTACAATGATACCTGCTAATGCAATCATGCCGATCATTGAGGTTGCAGTGAATTGTTTATCCATCAACCAATGCGCTGGCATAACGCCAATTACGGTAAGTGGTATAGGCGACATTATCACCAATGGCACAACATACGATCGGAATTGGGCAACAATCAATAAGAAGATCATTAACATTCCAACACTGTAAGCAATACCCATATCACGGAAGGTCTCAAAAGTAATCTGCCATTCACCATCCCACTTTATATTGTAAAAATATGGATCATCGGGTGGAGAGAAAAAGTGCTGATCCACTGGTTTGTTATAAACAGAGACCGGTAAATCCTTTATTCCCGATGAAATATCAAACATCCCATAAAGTGGGCTATCGGTATCACCAACCATATCTCCTGTAACATAAACAACCGGTAACAAATCTTTATGGTTAATTGAATGCTCACGAGTACTTTCTATCACATCAACAACTTCTGATATGGGTACTAATGCACCCGAGACGCTACGTACTCGCAAAGATAAAATAGATTCAATCTTATCTTTATTTTCAACAGGAAATTCAAGGCGAATAGGTACAGCGTATTTTAGGTTTTTACTGTGTAAAAACACCACATCTTCACCGCCTAATACCGTGCTGATCGACGATGTTATCGCTTGTTGTGAAACACCTAAAAGTGCGGCCTTCTGACGGTCAACTTTCACCACTAAACGCTTTTGTGAGGCTTCAACACTATCATCTACATCTGCTATGTCTTGAGTTGATTCAAAGACTTTACGGACTTGTTTAGCTACCTTTATCTGACCTTCATGATCTAAACCATAAATCTCAGCTACAATGGGAGACATTACAGGTGGTCCTGGCGGTACTTCTACAACTTTCACATTGGCATTATGCTTTTTTGATATGTCCTTCAATGCAACTCTCACTGCTAATGCAATCTCATGACTTTTACGATCACGATCATCCTTATCAATAAGGTTTACTTGTATATCACCAAGGTTTGAGCCTTTACGTAAATAATATTGTCTTACTAACCCATTAAAATTAATGGGTGCAGCAGTGCCTGCATAAATTTGATAATCACTGATTTCTTCAACCACATTTAGCTCAGCCGCAAGCTCGTGTAATACACGTGAGGTTTGTTCAAGCGTCGTGCCTTCTGGCATGTCAACAATAATTTGAAATTCAGATTTATTATCAAAAGGAAGCATCTTTAATACAACCTGCTTAAACGGTGCAAATGGCAGCGCTAAAGAAACAGATAATACAATTAAGATAGGGATAAAAACCCACAAAAAGCCAAAGCGTCTACGTCCACCCTTCGTCTCATGCAAAAATGGGCCTAAAACTTTATTAAAGAACCGTTTAGAGCGAGACTCTCCTTCATCCTCATGCGCATGTTTACTGAAATCCACATTGGCTAAAACTTTATTTGTCATCCAAGGTGTTACGACGTACGCGACACCGAGTGACAACAACATCCCCAAACTTGCGTTAATAGGAATTGGACTCATATAAGGCCCCATCAAGCCTGTCACAAAGGCCATTGGCAACAATGCAGCGATTACAGCAAATGTCGCTAGAATCGTTGGACCACCCACTTCATCCACCGCTATAGGAATAGCATCTACTAACTTTCTTCCCCCTAGAACCATATGGCGATGAATATTTTCAACCACCACGATGGCATCATCGACCAATATACCAATCGAAAATATCAGCGCAAAAAGTGAGACTCGGTTAAGCGTAAAACCGTAAGCCCAAGAGGCGAAAAGGGTTAGTGCTAAGGTGATGACTACAGCGGTACCTACGATAAAGGCTTCTCGTATACCCAGTGCCAGCCAGATTAAAGCCGCCACAGCTAAAGTTTCGATAATCAGTTTATTGATTAACTTATCAGATTTTGATTTTGCTGTAGCGCCATAGTTACGCGTAACAGTGACATTGACACCTTCAGGAATAAACGTACCTTTTAGTTGTTCAATTCGCTTAATGACATTATCCGAAACAGACACCGCGTTAACACCCGGTTGCTTAGCAATAGCAATAGTAACAGCAGGTGAAACGATGCCACTCTTCAACCCAATGTGGCTTGCGCCTTTGGTTGTACCAAAACTCACATAGGTGTCGGGTGTATCAGATGTTTGCTCAATGGTTGAAACATCACGTAAGAAAACAGGCTTACCGTTAGAAACGCCTACAACCAAATCACCAATTTCTTCTTCATTACTCAGAAATGTACCCGCAATGACTTGGACTTCTGTATTGTTATCCACCAATGAAACAGCATCAGATGCAGCATTACTTGCACGTAGTGCATTGCGTAAATCTTCTAAAGAAATATTGTAACCCGCAATTTTGGCGCTATCTAAAAGCACATGAACAACACGCTTTGATGCACCTATGGTATAAATATCTCGCGTGCCTTTTACACGCTTTAACTCTGCTTCAATCGCATGAGCCACTTGTGATAGTTCATAACCACCACGGCTTTGATCTTCCGTCCATAAGGTTAAGGTGACAATAGGAACATCATCAATACCTTTAGGCTTTATTAAGGGCATCCCTACCCCTAGTTTTTGTGGTAACCAATCTTGATTTGACGCAATTTTATTGTACAAACGCACCAAAGCTTCAGTACGATCTAAACCAACTTTGTATTGCACCGTTATCATCGACATACCGGGCATTGAAGTTGAGTAGATATGTTTGATACCTGCAATTTCAGAAAGCACTTGTTCGGCAGGTGTACTCACTAAATGCTCAACCTCAACGGCACTAGCACCCGGAAATGGGATAAAGATATTTGCAAACGTTACATTGATCTGTGGGTCTTCTTCACGTGGTGTCACCATGAGGGCAAAAGCACCTAGCAATAAAGCAACCAGTGCTAAAAGTGGTGTAATTTCTGTCAGTAAAAATTTCTTGGCTATAGCACCAGAAATACCAAGCTTTTCAGGCTGTCCATTGTTTCCTGCATTGTTACTCATGAGACTGCCCTTCATTATTTTTCGATTCAGTCTTCACATTAGCATCTAGTAGCAGTTGCTTTAGCAATACTGCAGCATGAACAGGGTCTGTAGCAATTGTTTCACCTGCATCCAAACCAGCAAGAACCCTGATTTTACCATCACTGGTTAACTTCCCCAATCGTACTTGGCGTAATGAAGGTACACCCTTGTCATTAATGACATAGATTCCTGTCACTTCACTGCGATATGCAACAGCGGTTTCTGGTACTACAAGGTGTTTTTCTTTACCCACTTCAAAACCAATTTTTACGAAAATACCAGGGAATAAACCTTTAGGTGCAGAGGCGAAAGAAACGCGTACTTTAAATGCATTGGTGGATGCATCCGCATAAGGAAAGAAGGTTAATTCTTTTGAAGGCAAGCCAATTTTATCGTCATTAATATAAATCCTAGCAGATCTATACTTTCTAACATCTAGAATCAAACGCTGTGGAATATGTGCGACTACTCGCATTTCTTTCAAGGAAATGCCCGTCATTATAGGTGATCCAGCAGAAACTACTTCGCCTAACTCAACATGCCTTTCTGTCACGATACCACTGTAAGGTGCAATAACCTCTGTATAAGCAAGTTGCTGACCTGCTTGCGATAAACCTGCTTTTGCAGCAGATAGATTAGAATTTGCCGCTGTACGCCCTGCTTTTGCCGCAGTTAAACTTGCTTTTGCAGACTGAACTCTTGCTCGGCTTGATTTCATTGCTGCTTCAGCTTGATCATAATGGGATTTACTAATGATACGTTTATCAAAGAGTGACTTCACACGATCAAACTCAGCACGAGCAGCCGCATAATTTGCTTGAGCTTCACGGGTACCCGCTTCAGCTTGCGCGATGGAAGCAGATGCACTATTAATTGCAGCTCTTGATTCACTAACCGATGCCTTTGCAGCCTCTAAACTAGACTTTTGATTATCAGATGAAATTCTAGCGATCATGCTACCTTGCTCAACATAGTCACCAACATCATAAGCCAAGTTACTAATCAATCCGCCCGTTTGAGCTGAAACAGTACTTTTATTTACAGCTTCTATTTGACCATCTAGCTGATGGAGATCTGTGACTTCCTGCTCTTCTGCTAGAACTGTATCTAGCTTAGAAAGCTCTGCATTTACGACTAAAGGTAGCGATAAAGCGATTAATACACCGACAATTAAACGTTTATAGGGATAAGTCATGTTAAAATACTCGTATAGATAAATTGTTCAATTAACCAGTTTAACAATCAATATTAGAAATGTCTAATATAGATTGTTAAACTATTGATATTAATTGAATATAATAACAATAAGCTAATTCATAATTTATACATGGTTAAATAGGGTAATAATAATGACAACAATACTCACAAAGAAAATTTTGGTGGCAGCTGCTATAAGTACAGGTGTACTTCTTACAACGATGAATACTCAAGCTGAAATCTACAAGTGGACAGATGCAAAAGGTGTTACTCATTATTCTGCTCAAAAACCAACCCAGCAAAAAATAAAATCAGAAAACATTGAAGATAAAATACGTTCTGCAGCTGGAAAATATCAAGCTTCTTCACAAAAAGCATCTAAATCACCAAAAAATGCTACGGCTAAATCCAAAAATACAACTGCAAAAACACAACTCGCAGGACCTAGTGCAAAATTAGTATCATATTGTAAAAGCCAACGCAAAAACTTAGCACAACTAAAGAAGAACTATAGAAATATATGGAAGGGTAAAGATGGTAAGACATCAAGACTGGATCAAAAGCAACGTCAAGAAAAAGTAAATACAATACAAAAAAGTATTACCGCTGAATGTGCAGGCGTCTAACGATTTAACAAACTTATCCAATATATACTGGCAACTTCAATGGTAGAAAGAACAATTTTCGGGTAAAGACCAAGCACTACCATGTCGGTATGGCTCACACTGGAGAAGTCAACATTCTTCGAATATTGGCTAGGCTCAATGCGACAACAGCACCATAAATAACACTAATTATTCTATCTATCAAGCACTCTCGGTTCAGGCTCAAGCATCACACCAAATTT
>CAZSXI010000162.1:0-5439 GCA_964611045.1 uncultured Cocleimonas sp.
GCAAAAAATGGCACATTTATAACCCACCTCCCCTGTTTTATGCTGTTTTGTAAGTGTATCTAAATACAAATCGGCATAAAACAGGGGAGGTGGATAATAAAAAATGTTAAAAAAGACAAAAAAACCCTCTACCTAGCAAAGCGAGGGAGCTGAAAATAATTGGACTTGATCAGGCTCTCCTTAAGGTGCCTGATCAAGCTCATATTTCTTAATACGGTAACGTAGTTGCCTAAATGTCATGCCCAGAGCCTTAGCCGCCGCTGTTCTATTCCAACGTGTTTGGCCCAGTGCTTGTAATATTTCTTCACGCTCGTTTTGTGGTTGGTTATATGACTTTACTTGCTCCTCTTGGGGTGCTGCAGCATCAAATGTTCGACTTTTAATTACAGGTGTAACTCTAGGCAGCTGTAGATCGTCAGGTTCGATAAACTCACCATCAGCTAAAGTGCAAGCGCGCTCTAAAATATTTTCTAGTTCACGTACATTTCCGGGGAAAGGATAGTTGCTTAAAGCATTGATAGATTGTTGAGATAATTGCGCCTTGGGTAACTGCCAACGTTCAGCGATTTGATCAAGGAAGTATTCTGCAAGCAACATGATATCGTCACCGCGTGCGCTCAATGAAGGCACATCTAGTTTGATAACATTGAGGCGATAGAATAAATCTTGTCTAAAGTTTCCCTTTGCGACCTCTTCGTCTAAGTTTTTATGTGTGGCGCTTAATATTCTGCAATCGGTGGGAACTTCTTCTACGCCACCGACGGCTTTTACCGCTTTTTCTTGAATGACACGTAATAATTTGACTTGCATGCTTAACGGCAAATCAGCAACTTCGTCTAAAAAGAGAGTGCCATGGTTTGCCGCTTCGAATAGACCAATCTTGTCTTCAATAGCGCCAGTGAAACTACCTTTTTTATGTCCAAAGAATTCACTTTCCATCAAACTTTCAGGAATCGCACCACAGTTTACAGGCACAAAAGAATTTGAAGTACGTGGACTGAGTTCGTGAATTTGCTTTGCGACTAATTCTTTACCCGTGCCAGATTCACCATGAATAAAAACAGGTGCTTGGCTTCGTGCCAGTTTATCGATAGTTCTTTTTAGTAATTGAATAGGGGGTGAATTGCCGATAATTGAAGTCGAGCCTTTTTGTTTGTCTTTTACGACAGGTGCAGGAGAGTCATTATCTTTTGATAATTTAAGAGCAGTATGTACCAAATCACGTAGCTTTGTTAAATCAACCGGTTTAGAGACAAAGTCATAAGCACCGGCTTTTAGTGCTTCAACGGCTGCTTCCATACTGCCAAACGCAGTGATAACGGCAACAGGAATATGCGGGACTTCGCGCTGAATATAACGCACAATATCAAAGCCCGTACCGTCAGGTAATTTCATATCTGTTAGGCATAAATCAGGTTTGAAACGTTGGATTTCAAGCAAACCTTCCTTCACGGTACCTGCGGTTGCGGTATCTAAACCCATGCGCAATAACGTCAGCTCTAAAAGCTCACGAATATCGGGTTCATCATCAATTACTAAAACGCGTTGTGTCATTATTTTTCCTTTATCTCGTTCTTATTTTTTTATTATCTATTCTAACTATCAAGATTTGCTTGTGAAAATATCAATCTAAAGCAACTACCACCTGAAGGTAGCTTGATATACTCAAGTGTACAGCCATTGCTTAAACATAATTCTCGCGCCATAAACAACCCAAGTCCTGTGCCTTCATCACCTCTGGTTGATGTCGTGAAAAATGGCTCAAATAAACGCTCAATATTTTTTTCAGGTACACCTTTACCGTTATCGATGATATTCAACATAATATCTCGGGTGTGCGATGGATGATTGCCTTGAATATCAATGTGCAACTTACTCACATCATCTTTTGCGTATTTTTCGGCATTGCGGCATAAATTCCACATCACTTGATGCAAGTGAGTTGGGTCGAATTGGATAGAGGCATCTGCAACATCCATAAATAGGTTAATCTGTTTTTTGTTTAGAGATGACTGCACCACAAAGTCATTGATGAAATCATTGAGCCACAATTTCAAACGGATATTCTCACGTTTGGGATTACTTTTACGCGATAGGTTTAATACGCTTTCAATCGTGCCATTCAACCGTTTGGAATTTGACTGAATGATTTGAATCATACGCTCATCTGCTTTATCTAATAATTCAGATTCAGAGAGCAATTGTGCAGCGTGGCTGATTGCACCAAGCGGATTACGAATCTCATGAGCAATATTAGCAGTCAGTTGTCCCAGCGATGCCATTTTTACGTCTTGTTGTTTTTCGCGTTGTTGCCTTGTGTCTTCTAAATACATTAAAACCACACCTTGATTTCTAACACCAAGTTGGGATAAACGCATCGTGAATTCGGTTGTTTTCCAATGTTTAATATCGTAACTAGCAACTTTTGGCGAGACTTTGTCTAACCAATATCTAAGGTGTGAGTTCAACTCGGGTGCGAATACTTTTAATGTCTCATTGCGCCAATCTTCTGGCTGACCTAGCATGTCCCATGCCGTAGGGTTTAAATGACGAAGTTTGCCGTCTTGATCAAGCACTATAATGCCCGTTTGTAGCTGGTCTAAAATGGATTGATTAAGTTGAGAAAGATTTGCCAAATCAATGCCGCGACGTTTTGCAAGTTCGGCTGTTTTAGAGGCATTTTCAAACCAACTGCCAGCCAACCATGAGATAACCATAATAAAGAATGACAGTACCCCAGTATGGAACATTTCAAATGAATTGTTTTTATTTTGCGTCTGCATATAAGCTTCGATTGTTAGCAGGGCGATAACAGTCATTGCGGCTATTAATAGCGAGCCTTGTCCTGGGCGGAGTACGCTTGGTAGGATAACAGGGAGTAAAAGTAAAATACCTAAGCCAGAGTTAAGCCCACCACTGGAATAAACAATCGCCAAAAGAAAAGCAATGTCAGTGATCGTGTGAATATAAACTTGTTTGGAGAAACTGGGGTTACGAAAATGCGTTAAAAAGATGCCAAGAACAGCAATACCAATATAGCTATTGGTTGCATTAGTAAAAAGCCAACTATCAAAAGTACCGAGTTGTAGAGAGGCTGACTCAGAAAGACCAAAGGCGAGCAATATACCTGCGAGTATTAAACGGTAAACACTGTAAAGCTGTATTGGGCTCCACGAGTCAGATCCAATGATTAAATCTTGGCTGGGGGCATGACTATTCCCTAAATCTCCTGCCCTGCGTGGTCTAGACTGCAAAATACCTTATCCCCTTGTTTTATCGCTTCATTTTCTGGAATATGTAAACCACAGTGTAGACACTTGACCATTGTGTTATTTTCGGTGCTGTCATTGCGAGAGCGATCCTTTTTCAACTTGGTCGAAGGTTCATCCAGTTTTATTTTTATCAATTTTACAACATACAAGCTGACTGCCAGCAGAACGAGAACAACTAAAAGACGTCCCATAGGTAATAATCTCACTAAAAAAGGGTAAAAGAGGGGTAATAAGTCATTATTTTACCATTAAATGAATAATAGGCTTAATTTTTTCTACCTTCTCTTTAAAATCTACTATATTCCGATTATTCGAATACTATTAAAAAACGATGAGTAAAAACACATGAACCTCCATGAATATCAGTCAAAGCAACTTTTTGCTAGTTACGGAATATCCGTTCCACAAGGTGTGGCAATAAAGGCTTTAGATGAATTAGAAAATGCGACCAAAACATTGGGTGGAACAGGCTGGGCAGTAAAGGCTCAAGTACACGCAGGTGGACGCGGTAAAGCCGGTGGTGTGAAAATCATCCAAAGCTTAGACGAAGCCAAAGAAGCTGCAAAAAAGTTGCTGGGGCAGTCACTGGTCACCCATCAAACAGATGCCAATGGGATGCCTATCAATACCTTGCTGATTGAATCACTTACGGATATTGCCAACGAGCTTTATTTAAGTCTAGTGGTAGATCGCGCGAGCAGACGAATCACTGTGATGGCCTCTACAGAAGGTGGTATGAATATTGAAGAAGTGGCCGATGAAACACCTGAAAAGATTCTTACGGAAACCATCGACATCATTGCGGGCTTTCAGCCTTATGTAGCTAGAAATTTAGCGTTTGCATTAGGGTTAGAAGGACTGCAAATCCGCCAGTTTACGGCTTTGTTGGCATCGCTGGTAAAACTCTTTATTGAAAAAGATGCGTCGTTAATGGAAATAAATCCTTTGGTGGTAACAGCTGAAGGTAATCTCATGGCACTCGATGCCAAAATTAACTTTGATGACAATGCGCTTTATCGTCAAAAAGACATTGTAGCGATGCGCGATATTACGCAAGAAGATGAGCGCGAATCAAAAGCGGCAGAGTTTGAGCTGAACTACATTCATCTTAATGGTGATATCGGTTGCATGGTCAACGGTGCTGGTTTGGCAATGGCAACGATGGACTTGATAAAACTACACGGTGGCGAGCCTGCAAACTTTTTGGATGTGGGTGGCGGAGCAACGGCAGAGCGTGTGGCTGAAGCATTTAAAATTATTCTTTCTGACCCAGCGGTAAAGGGTATTTTAGTGAATATATTTGGCGGAATTGTGCGTTGTGATTTGATTGCAGAAGGCATTATCCAAGCGGTGAATGAAGTGAATGTTAGCGTGCCTGTAGTTGTACGATTAGAAGGTACCAATGCATCAGAAGGTCGGGCATTGTTAGCAGACAGTGGCATGAATATTATTGCAGCAGAAACCTTGGCAGATGCGGCTGATAAGATTGTCGCTGCCGCGGGAGAAAAATAATGAGTGTATTAATCAATAAAGATACCAAAGTTATCGTGCAAGGTTTTACAGGTCAGCAAGGTACATTCCACGCTACACAGGCTATTGAATATGGCACACAGATTGTTGGTGGCGTTACCCCGGGTAAGGGCGGACAAACACATTTAGATCGCCCCGTTTTTAATACGGTACGCGATGCAGTGATGGAAACAGGCGCAGATGCCTCAATGATTTTTGTACCACCACCCTTTGCGGCAGATGCTATTTTAGAAGCGGCAAGTGCAGGCATAAAAATCATCGCCTGTATTACCGAAGGCATCCCCGTGATGGATATGCTTAAAGTAAAAGCAGCTTTGATGACAGATTATCCAGATACCTATTTAATCGGGCCAAACTGTCCTGGTATCATCACACCAGGCGAATGCAAAATTGGCATTATGCCAGGTTCAATTCATCAGGTTGGCAAGATAGGCATTGTTTCCCGCTCGGGTACATTAACTTATGAAGCGGTTCACCAAACAACACTTGCAGGGTTGGGTCAATCAACCTGTATTGGTATTGGTGGCGATCCGATTCAAGGCATGAATTTTGTCGATTGTTTAAAGCTATTTAATGAAGACTCACAAACCGAAGGCATTATCATGGTGGGTGAAATCGGTGGAAGCGCAGAAGAAGA
>CAZSXI010000163.1:0-5436 GCA_964611045.1 uncultured Cocleimonas sp.
AAGTAGAAATGCATTTTTTACCTGATGTTTATGTGACTTGTGATGTGTGTGATGGCAAGCGTTACAACCGCGAAACTTTGGATGTGAATTTCAAAGGTAAGAATATTTACCAAGTTTTGC
This sequence comes from uncultured Cocleimonas sp., assembly GCA_964611045.1. Classification (GTDB taxonomy): domain Bacteria; phylum Pseudomonadota; class Gammaproteobacteria; order Thiotrichales; family Thiotrichaceae; genus Cocleimonas. The sequence goes on from CAZSXI010000163.1 coordinate 121, forward strand.
AAATGACGGTTGAAGAAGGTTTGGAATTCTTCAAGGCGATTCCGGGTATTAAGGTAAAACTACAAACGCTGGTTGATGTGGGCTTGTCGTATATCACATTAGGTCAAAATGCCACGACCATATCAGGCGGTGAAGCACAACGCGTAAAACTCGCAAAAGAATTATCCAAACGTAGCACAGGTAAAACCATTTATATTTTGGATGAGCCGACTACGGGCTTGCACTTCCATGATGTTGATGTGTTATTGCACGTACTTCATCGCCTGCGTGACGAAGGCAATACCATTATCGTGATTGAACATAATCTTGATGTCATCAAAACAGCCGATTGGATTATCGATTTGGGACCAGAAGGTGGAAGTGGCGGTGGAAAGGTTATCGCAACGGGTACGCCAGAAGATGTTGTGAAAGTAAAAGGCTCATTCACGGGGCAGTATTTAAAACCATTATTATGAATGATGGCTAAAAGAGCTTAAATAGTCGTAAAGCAGTCATTTTTAGGCTATTTTTAAGTCCACCTCCCCTTTTTTTGCCGATTTGTACTTAATTTTGAGTACAAATCGGCAAAAAAAGGGGGAGGTGGACTATTAATTACCATGTTTATATAATGATTTTTGCAGTAGAATACCAGCAGTTCATCTATGAACTCACACTTTGCCCCAACTTCTAATTGTGGGGTATAAACACTCATAAAAAAGGATAGGAAGACAATGGCAAGCATCAATAAAGTAATTCTCGTAGGCAATCTAGGTCAAGACCCTGAAGTAAAATACATGCCTAGTGGCGGAGCGGTAACAAATATCAGTATCGCAACTACCGACACATGGAAAGACAAAGCAACAGGCGAGAAAAAAGAAAATACAGAATGGCATCGCGTGGTGTTTTTCAATCGTTTGGCTGAAATCGTAGGCGAATACCTACGTAAAGGTTCGCAAGTTTACATCGAAGGAAACTTAAGAACGCGTAAATGGCAAGACCAGAACGGCGTTGATAAATACACAACTGAAATCGTTGCACGTGAAATGCAAATGTTAGGTGGCAGAGCAGGTGGAAGCAGTGATTTTGCTCCTCAACAGCAGCAGTCTCAACAGCCTCAGCAACAATCACAAGGTGGCGGAGGTCAACAACAAGGCGGAGGCGCACCACAGCAACAAGCCCCTCAGCAGTCACCACAACAAAGCGCAGCACCACAGAACTTTGATAACTTTGATGATGATATTCCGTTTTGATCCTGATTAGAACGAAATATCATCATCAAAATCACCAACAAAAAAGCCAGCATTAACGCTGGCTTTTTTGTTGGTACTCAAGCTGTCACAATCTTTCCATTCTGGAGCACTTTTATTTCACCTTTCTGAAGCACTTCCCAGTTCTCATCGCTTAGTGGAACGCTGGCTACAATAATGACGTGCTGTGGTTTGTCTGTTTTTATTTTAAACCTGTAAAGCGGTGCGGTTTGGTTCATCGAGAAATATTGTCAGTGTTTTATATAAAAAACAACAGGAAATTAAACCAACTCAAAGTCTATAATAATCGGTAAATGGTCGCTGGCAATTTTAGACGCTTTATAGCGGCAGCGTTTTGCAGATAGTAGTTTTAGCCCTCCTCGATAATAGAGCCTATCTAAGCCCCCACGTGGTGCAAAAGAGGGGAAGGTTTTAAGTGCTTTGGGTAGACCTGAGCTATTATTTTTGTCGGTGGCGCAACTGAACTTTAATCCTTCGACAAATAAAGCCCGTAATAGGGATCGCCAATCATTAAAATCACCGCCAATAAAACAGGGAGTGTCCATAGCTAAAGATTCATATTCTTTTGATCGCGCTAAAATACCTGCTTGTTTTTGTCGCTCTTTTGCTGAGAGACCGAGATGAAGGTTAAAGGCCTCAAGAAGGTATTTACCTTCGTTGATATCGATGGTGGTGTGTTGGCAACCACGGCGTTTACGGATACCCACAGTTAAGTCGATATTACGTTCTCGAATAATAGGAAAACGACTTAATGTGGCATTGCCATACCAGCCTTTACGTAAACTAACATTGTGACCCATCGCGTAATAAGGGTAATCGAGGGCATCTGCAATCTCTTTAGCTAGTTTGAGTTCGCGTGAGCGAGGAACACCCTCATCAACTTCTTGCAACAACACAATATCTGCATCGTGCCCACGCAGTATTTCGATGATACGTTCTGGTTTAAAACGTCTATCGAATCCAATAGCCCGATGAATGTTGTAGCTTAATACTCTAATTTTCAAATGGCTCTCCCTTCTACAAACAACCCAATAGGATAAATACAGAAAACATTATTCATATTATCCGTCATTAATGCGGCAGTCTTCATATTTACGTCTCAATATACCCCTAAATAAATTATAGATAGGTGAATTTTTCGAAGAAAATCTGTTTACTAGGAATGCCTTTATACTTTGGCTTTTACTGTCAGTGAGTGAGTGGTTCTCTAGAACCGATGGAGCAGTTTAGCCTTACCGATGGTTCATTTTTACAACGGCTTATGATTCTTAACTTAGTGCTTTATTGATGAGCAACCCACCAATCTGCAATCACATGACCGACTGCTGAGTTAACCAAATAACCATAGGAACGGTGAAAGTTTAAACCCTCGTCATCTCTAAAAAAGTTATAAATTCCTTCAGAGTGATCTGTAATGGATTGCGTGTTTTCAGGTTTAAGCATTTCTTTGTAATCATCTGCAAGGTTTCTATCCAGAGGCGTTATATCACCTACCGCAGAGATGTTGACCCAGTTACGAATATTGGTCGGATACTTTTTTTGGTGATCTTTATAGTTATTTCCCAGTAAACGATTTTGTACATAGTTCATGCCTAAGGGACTACCTATCGTTAAAAACAGATCTATCTTACCTGGTAGGTGTTCTAACTGCGAAAGTGCCCATAAAGTATCGTAGGCAATCACAGAGCCCAAACTATGCCCGATGAGTAATATTTTATCGTCATTTTTTAATAATGGACGTAACTCTTGCTTTAATTGCTCACGAACAAGGCTTGCTATTTTTTCTTCATTTTTGAAATAACGGTCAAGTTCTTCAGCCGTTGATCGTGCTGTAGCGGGTAACACTTGTACTAATGATGGTAATTGATCAATGGCTTTATAGAGGATTTTATCTAGTTTGTGTTTCCATGCATTTGCTTCACGAATATCACGCTCTGTAGGTTCCTTTTTTTGGATAAGAGCATCAATCCATTTTTCTTGATTACTATCACTGTCACGACTTTTATAATAAATATAATTCCATGCGATTAGTTTGAAGTTAATAAAATGCTCCTCTAAATCGACTGCTATTTTGGGGGATATGCGACGAACTCCTTCAAGCAAGGTACGCCATAACATTTCACTGTGTTGATCAGCAGGTGGTTTGGGGTTTTTCCCTGGAACATAAATTATGTGTCTATGACTCATATGTTCTATCTTATAGGAGAAATCATTAGAAAAATCACTCTTTACAAGAAAGGTTTTATTATGGCTGATGAATTAAGAATATACTGCTAAAAAACCAGTGTCTTCATTGCCTTCGCTACGCTTCGGCTTAGCTATTTTCAGCTAATGTAATGAACCTTGCTTATAAAACAAAACTAGTTGTTTATAAACTTCAGGACAACAGGCCTTTAAGGTTTCAGGAGCGGTGAAAAAATACTCACTGGTAACCGCAAAAAATTCTGCAGGATTAGTAGCAGCGTATTCATTGATCGTTGTGTGTTGAGTATTTTCAATTTGGTTAACTAATTTGGCATAGGCTTGGCTGAGTGAATCAGTCCACTCTTGTCTGTGCATATTAGGGTGTAATGGAGGCATGCCGTTAGCTCTGCCATTGAGCATATCGAGTTTGTGAGAAAATTCATGAATGACGATATTGTGACCTTGTTGTATTGCAAAGCTTTCTCGTTCTACATCTGTCCACGCTAGTATCACGGGACCTTTTGACCATGCTTCACCACTTAATGCTGAACTTGTGTCATGCACCAGACCAAAATCATCGGTGACATTTCGGTAAACCACAAAAGTATCGGGGTAGACGACTACCTCAATCCAACCGTCGTAGTAGCTCATGCCCAGATTTAAAATAGGCAAACAGGCTTGCACGGCTATAATTAGACTTTTCTCTTCGTCTAATTCAAAATCTTTAACACCTGTGAGAGTTTTCTTATACAGAAATAGTGTTGTAAGCTTTTTGAGCTTTTGTAAATCCTTGTTGTTTAGTGTTTTTATTAGCGGTAGCTTTGCAATGGTGTTTATCCATAGAGCTTGCGAAATAGGGTTATTACGAAGAATGTAAGTGTTACGTAGTTTTGTTATTGGGTTAAATATCATTGTTATCGTTATCTTTTAGTTTGATTGTCATCCAAGTGACACTCTTATCATTCTTGGGTTTATATAATCTTATTCAATAGGGAATAGGAGATAAGGTTATGTTCCAGTTTATTCCTGTCCATGAGGGTAATGTCTACGCGGTGCGTGTGTCTGGCAAGTTAAGCCATGAGGATTATCAAAATTTTCTTCCTGATTTGGAAGGTTTAATAAAACCGGATGAGAAAATCGCTTTGTTAATTGAGTTAGATGATTTTCACGGGATTGATATTTCGGCGTGGTATTGATCGAGTATTAGATTCTTCAACTCGCTATGTGCAATCTCATGCGCGTTGTGAGGTGCTATCTGTTCCTTGTGTAAATTACTAAATTTACACAAGGTTAATTTGATGACTATTTCGAGTAGCTGTGTCGTTGTTTTCTCCCCATGTTTGGGAGATAGAGTTAGTATTTTTAATGCATTGGAGAGTTTATTATCTTTAATTTTCCCTGTTAATAATTTATCTGTGCTCGGTAAAGGGGCATTGCAGGATGGTAATAATGCTATTGGCGTTTTTAAAGCACTGGACAAGTTTTGTTTTAAAGGGGAGCTGGATGAATTTTGGCAGGGGTTATGGGGTTTACTCGCTGGAGAGGCCTTTTTACATATCCCAGCGTTTGGTTCTTTGGTTGTAGCAGGTGGGCTATCTTCTATTCTCATGGCTGAAAATGGAGCGATATTCTGCTCACATGAATACACCGAGCTGGGCAGGGCTTTACACAGGGTTGGGGTTCCATCGAGAAGTATTTGTCATTATGAATCACTTTTAAAGCAGGGCCAGCTGATATTAATCGTAAATGGTGGTAATTCTGATGTGGAAAATGCTTGTCTTAGAAAATTCACAAGGTAGTCACGAGGTGTCGTTACATTTTTGTGAATACAAGCTAAGATGGAGGTATTAAAAATCAAAAAGGAAGCTTTAGATGTATCACGCGA
>CAZSXI010000164.1:0-5405 GCA_964611045.1 uncultured Cocleimonas sp.
GATATGATGGTGTTGGATGCTGTGAGCGTAACAATGGTTGCAAGTCCAAGCCCTAAGCCGTTGATGAAATTGCCTGTGACGGCTAATAGCGGGCATAGACCGAGTAATTGGACTAGACCTGGGTTGTTATGCCACAAACCATCCATGACAATCTTTTTGCATTCTTCTGGTGCGCAGGTGCCACCTTCGATTTTTGTGCCTAGAGAGTCATCAACGGTAATGGTATCTGTCATTTATCACCTGCCTGAAAGATGTTATCCATATTATTTTGAGCATAAATTAAAGTGGTTTTTACCGCATTCACAATTGCACGAGGTGTGATGGTCGCACCTGTAAATTGATCAAAATCACCGCCATCTTTTTTAACTTGCCAGCCAGTCATATTCGGATTATTCAACGATTTACCGTTGAATGCCAGTACCCAGTTGGTTTTTCGGGTTTCCATTTTGTCACCCAAGCCTGGTGTTTCTTTGTGTTTAACAATGCGTACACCTGATAATGTCTGATCGCTGGCATTAATACCAATAAGCATTGTCATTGCACCACTGTAACCTTTGAGTGTTGTTACTTCAAAAATAGCCGCTGCAGGTTGCCCATTCAATGTCGCGAGGTAGACGGGTGTGTCTTTGGCAAACCCCGTGTCTTGTGATTCTAGTATGATTTTACTGTTGGCGAGATCATTGTCGTAGTGGTCAGGTGAGACTACTTCATTTAGCGCAAGCATCAACAGCATCGCTTGGTTTTCGATGATTTTGTCTTTGGTTAAGTGATTGGTGACGGCTACCAAGATAACACTGATCAGTGCAAAAAAAGCGAGGGATAATCCTGCTTTTCGCATGGCGGTAAAATGTTGTCTCATCGCTTATTACCTTTGTTTTTAGCATGTCCATAAACACGAGGCTGGGTATAGTAATCAATTAATGGTACTGCCATATTCATGATTAAAACCGCAAAGGCGATGGAGTCGGGATAATTTCCCCAGACGCGAATGATATAAATAAAGAAGCCGATGCTCGCACCATAAATGATTTTTCCTAGCGGTGTGGTACTGGCAGAAACAGGGTCGGTTGCGATGAAAAATGCACCGAGCATGGTTGCGCCACCGAAAATATGCAGGATTGGACTACCAAATGTATCAGGAGAGTAGAGGTAAAAAGTGCCAGATATTATCGCTAGTGTTCCAATCAGTGATATGGGTATTTGCCAATGGATAACTTTCTTATAAAGTAACCATAAACCACCGAGTGCGAAGGCAATACTAATATAAATCCAGCCATCAAGAGCGCTGCTAAATCTTTTTTGCAAAGCAATATCAGCATACGTTGTGCCAGCACGCAAACCTGTTTTAACCTCTTCTAAAGGCGTTGCCATGGTGATGGCATCCCAATCTGGTGTAGCGGTGCTACTAAATACCATATTGAGACTTTCAATGAGGCTAGGTAAGTTCGAGCCTAGGCTTCCATTTTGTATCCATTGGCTCACTTCAAACGGAAAGGAAACAATCAGCACTGCATAACCAATCATCGCAGGGTTGAAGGGGTTGTAACCCAAGCCACCGTAAAGGTGCTTGGCGATAATGATGGCGAAGAAAATACCAATCAGCAGTATCCACCAAGGCATTAAGGGTGGGAGCGCAAGCGCTAATAGCCATGCGGTGACAACCGCGCTGAGGTCACTTAAAAAGGGCAGAATAGGGCGTTTGCGAATGATTAAGGCGATTGCCTCTAAAACAACGGCAAATACAATCGCTAACACAATATTAATTAAAATCCCCCAGCCATAGATATAAAGCATGACCAATGTGCCCGGGATGAGCGCGAGTAATACTTGAAGCATTACAGTACTCACATTGCTGGTACTGCCGAAGAAGGGCGAGGTGTTGGTTTTAAATTTCATCGTTTTTCACCTCTTTATCCGTAATAACTTTCTCAGTACTATTTTTAATTGCGCTTTTTGCGCGTTCTTCTTTCTTGGCTTTTGCACGTGCCATTGCTGCTTTTATGGCATCGGTTTTGGTATCTGTTTTTGTCCCATCTTTGGCATCACCATTTTTCTTGGCATCTGCTTTTTTCTTTTGAAGCGCTGCCTTGTGTGCGGCACGTTTTTCGTCACGTTCACGTTTATCACGTTCTTTGCGAAATAATAAAAACTCATGACGATCACGAGAAAGGCCAGATTTTTGTAAGGCTATTTTTTGACCATGAATCTCATTTTTAGCAAAACGGAAATAATCTACCAAGGGTATATGGCTAGGGCAAACATAGCTACAAGCACCACAATCGATGCAATCGTTAATGTTGTGGTCTTGGGCTTTCTCAAAATCTTTAGCGCGTATATGCCAGTACATTTGTTGCGGCAAAAGCTTTACAGGGCAAACATCCATGCACTTTCCACAGCGGATACAGGGCAGAGTTGGTTGGGCTGCATATTCTGAATTGGATTCACTTAATACGGTGGTTGAGGTAATCAGCGCGCAGTTGGTAGCTTTGGTTACGGGGATTTGATCATCTTCTAGAGCAAAGCCCATCATCGGTCCGCCCATAATCAGGTGATCCGCCATTTTGGTGTATCCACCGGCTTGTTCTGCTAAGTAGTTAAACGATGTGCCGAGTAGTACCTCAAGGTTTTGAGGTTGATTAATACCATTGCCCGTGACAGTCACTATGCGTGATAAGAGTGGCTCACCGTCGATGATAGCTTTATAAATACTATAAACTGTACCGATGTTTAACCCCACGACTCCCATATCAAGAGGTAAACCACCTGCGGGGACTTGTTGACCTGTTAATATTTCTATCAACTGCTTTTCGCCACCACTGGGGTAGAGTGTAGGAATTGTGACTACCTTGATGTTGTTGTTAATGTTTCCGAGGCTGTCATCATCTTGGCAAGCGATCTGTAATGCTTTAATTGCTTCTGGCTTGTTATCTTCGATGCCAATGAGACAAACATCGAATTTGAGAATTTTTTGTAAAATACCAATGCCTGTGATAATTTCGCTTGGATTATCACGCATTAGCCGATCATCACAGGTGATGTAAGGTTCGCATTCTGCACCGTTGATAATCAGTGTTTTTATGGGCTTTGAGCCTGAAAGCTTAACCGCAGTGGGGAAGGTTGCCCCGCCTAAACCTACAATGCCTGCTTGTTGAATACGTTCTAATAGTTTATTGGAATCGGTGTTTTGATAGTCAGTGAACGCTTCGAGTTTATTGTTACCCCAGTTATCTTTGCTATCTGTGTCAATTATGACGCAAAGTCCAGATAACCCTGAAATATGAGGGAGAGGGCGTTCTTCAATCGCACTGACTTTACCTGATGTGGGCGCATGAATATTGGCGCTTAAACCCGCAGCCATACTGGCAATAAGTTGTCCTTTTGTAATACTATCACCTACTTGTACAGTTAGTTCACTCACTTCACCAATATGCTGTTGCAGGGGTAAAACCAGCTGCTTAGGAATTCCCGCAAATTGGATGGGTGTTTGATTAGAGTCATCTTTGTGAAACGGTGGGTGCACGCCCCCGTGAATTTTCCACAGCTTTCTCTGTGAGGTGTTATTCAGCGTTGCACTCATAACTTGCCCTTAAGTTCAGAATCTGTGGGTGCAGGAATCACAGGGTAAGTATTTTCAATGGGCGTAGGTCGCTTAAACTTCCAGTTTTTTGTGGTGGTTTTAATCGGTGCCATAATAATGCAATCCACAGGGCAGGGTGGCAGGCAAAGCTCACAGCCCGTACACTCTGATTCAATGACTGTGTGCATCTGTTTTGCTGCGCCCATAATCGCATCAACGGGGCAAGCTTGAATGCATAGTGTACAACCTATGCAGTCTTTCTCGACAATGATGGCAACTTCGGGTTGATCAGGTGTTTCTCCTGCTTCTTCATCAAGCTCCATTGGTTCAACATCGAGTAAATCTGCTAACGCAAGAATGGTAGTTTCACCACCAGGAGGACATTTGTTGATAGGGGCTTCACCCGCCGCGATTGCCTCAGCATAGGGGCGGCAACCCGCGTAACTGCATTGTCCGCATTGTGTTTGAGGTAGCAGGCTATCGACTTGATCCGATAGTGGGTCGCCTTCAACTTTGAAACGCACGGAAGCATAGCCCAGCACAAGACCAAAGAAGGCAGCTAAGCCGACTAATATGAGGATTGCTTCGATCATTGTCCTGAGGTCTTTAGTTGGACAGAACGGAGTGTGCGTCTGTGGTGGTAAAGGGCTAGGCGTAATAATCCAGAATGGTGTATCCCTTCGGGGCTATTACAACAACGGTATACGCCATCACAGATGTGCAATCTGTTTTGTAGCGTCGTTATACTCTGGATGAGGTAGCTGGCGGTGATGTTGTTTGATGAAATCATATGTTTATTTATGGCAATAGCGATCAACTGAAGATTTCAGGATGTAGCCTTAATTAAGCCGGTGAAGCCCATGAAAGCGAGCGCCATTAAACCAGCAGTAATCATCCCAATCGCATTACCTTGAAAGGCATCAGGAATGTCAGATGCCGCCAATCGCTCACGCATCGCTGCAAATAACACCAGTACCAAAGTAAAACCAATGGCAGAGCCAAAACCATAAAGTGCTGATTCAATAAAATCATTCGACTGCTGTGTGTTGAGCAAAGCCACGCCCAAAACTGCACAGTTAGTGGTGATTAGTGGTAGATAGATGCCCAGAACATTGTGTAGTAGCGGACTGGTTTTATGCACAACTATTTCGGTAAAACCAACAATTGCGGCGATGACCAAAATAAAACTAATGGTGCGTAAATACTCTAAACCAAAAGGTTGGAGCAAATATTCATAAACAAGAAAACTAGAGATAGATGAAAGTGTCAGCACGAAAGTCGTAGCAAGTCCCATCCCCATAGCTGTCTCAAGTTTACGGGACACGCCCATAAACGGGCACAGACCAAGAAACTGAGATAAAACAATATTGTTGACCCAGACAGTGCCGATAATTATGAGGATATATTCAGTCATATTCTTGAACTATACAGGTTAATGAATAACGCCAAAAAAAAATAGCGTATTTTGACATAGAAGAAGGGGCTAACCTAACTGATTTTGTGCGTTGATGATATAAAACCTACTATTTTAGTTGGTTATTTATTGCACGAGTAATAAATTGACTAGGATACAGAAATTAAACTGAAAAAGACTTGATCTATATTAGAAAGTAACGATATACTAAAACCGTCTGTTCAACGCATTTGCACTTATAGGTATACGTGTAAATGGGAATAGGCGATTTATACCTTCCTAGCGGTTTGGCGCTCCTTCGGGAGCGTCTTTTTAGTTTTTGGGCCCTGTAAAAGTATAAATCTCATCATTTGAGTATACTTTAAAGTTCATTTTCTCTGTCCACCCCCCTTCTTTTTTGACGTTTTGTAATAC
>CAZSXI010000165.1:0-2536 GCA_964611045.1 uncultured Cocleimonas sp.
TTTGTAATTAATAACAGCTTATTTTAAATACAAAACAGCAAAAAATAGGGGGGATGGAATACTAAAAATACTCTTTTTATCGTCCACCTCCCCCTTTTTTTGACGATTTGTACGTTATTTATAATGTTATTTAAACTCTTCTTGTTTCATATCAATCGGAATGGCACCACGATAATCACTTTCAATAGATTCTTGACTGGTTTTAGGGGGATTAATCGTCGGAGAGACTTTATTGACTACCATCCATAGCACATAGAAAACGATGGATACTGTAATCAAACGTATCAGGTGTAATTTTATTTTATGTAACACGCGCTAACCCAAGCTTTATTAACTTCTTTTAATCTTTTTCTTCAATCCAATTCATTTGGATAGATTCTAGTATTTTTTCGTTAGATTTTTCAGGGTCATCTTCGAAGCTTTCAAGTTTGCAAACCCATTCATGTAAATCCGTGAAACGGACGTATTGTGGGTCTACGTCGGGATGGGCTTCATCTAATTCTATGGCTAGGTCTAGGGTGTCTGTCCATTTGTATTTCATATCAATGATTCTCTGAAACCATGTTTATAGTGTATTTTGGCATTTCTAAAACGAGATCTTCTGTGCCAACCTTTGCCTGGCAGCTTAGGCGCGAATCTGGGTCAACGCCCCACGCTTTATCTAGATAATCCTCTTCTAAGTCTGTCGCTTCTTCTAGCGAATCAAAGCCTTCGCGCACGTAAATATGACACGTAGTACAAGCGCAGGACTTTTCGCAGGCATGTTCTACTTCTATGCCGTTGGCTAGTGCTGCATCACAAAGTGTTGTGCCTGCTTCAGCTTCAAATGCTGCCCCATCTGGGCAGAGTTCTTCGTGGGGTAAGAATATAATTTGTGGCATTTTGCTAATCTCGCTTATTAATCTTTGCTGGCAAAGTCAGAAACATTCTGACCTTGCATGGCTGTTTTCACATTGTCGTTCATTCGACGAGCTACGTAAAATTCAGCTACTTTTTCCATGTTTTTTATTGCGGCTTTGACTTCTTCAGATTCTTCACTCGAATCTTTAACGCGTTGCAATTCTTCACGTGCTGTTAATAGTTGCTTAACTTCGTCTGCGTTCAACATTTCATCTGCATCAGACTTCATGGCTGAATCTAATGCTTCCAGTGTTCTATCCGCTTCTACTCTTTGCTCACGCAAGCGACGTGTTTCCATATCTGCTTTGGCGTTATCCATTGAATCTCGGATCATGCCTTCGATTTCATTATCGCTTAAACCATAAGACGGCTTAACATCTATATTTGATTTTGCACCCGTGGTTTCTTCTACCGCCTCTACATTAAGCAAGCCATCGGCATCAACTTGAAAGGTTACTTTAATACGCGCCGCACCCGCTACCATTGGCGGTATACCTTTTAGTGCAAACTTAGCTAATGATCGATTCTCTTCAACGGTTTCCCGTTCACCTTGCAAAATATGCACCGTCATGGCGGTTTGATTATCTTTAAACGTGGTGAATTCTTGGGCGCGCATGATCGGTATTGTGGTGTTGCGAGCAATCACTTTTTCGACCAATCCACCGTAAGTTTCTAAACCTAATGATAACGGAATCACATCGAGCAACAGCATTTCTGCATCTGGCTTATTACCAGCGAGAACATCGGCTTGTAATGCCGCACCAATGGCTACAACCTTATCTGGATCAAGATCAACCAAAGGTGGCTTATCAAAAAATGAGCCTACTTTTTCTCGCACAATCGGCATACGGGTTGACCCACCCACCATTACAACATCATGTACTTGCTCTTTGTTTAAATCAGCATCACGCAAGGTACGACGACAAGCTAACAATGTCTGTTTAACCAATGGTTCGACCATTTCATCAAACTGACTGCGTGTTAATGTGCCTTGCCAATCTGCCAGTGCTACGTTTACTATTTCGTTATCTGTTAGCGCTTCTTTTGCACGACGTGCTTCGCTCATGGCGTGATGGGTTAAGTTACTGTTGGATTCTTTTAACAACCATTCTGCAATCACATGATCAAAATCATCACCACCCAATGCAGAGTCACCCCCCGTTGCCATCACCTCAAAAACGCCTTTATTGAGTTTAAGGATAGAAATATCGAAAGTGCCACCGCCTAAATCGTAGACAGCAATTATTCTTTCATCCAGCATTTCTTCTTGATCTAAACCATAAGCAACCGCTGCGGCTGTAGGTTCGTTCAATAAACGAAATACATTAAGATCAGCCAAACGTGCTGCATCTTTTGTGGCTTGGCGCTGAGCATCGTCAAAATAAGCGGGAACGGTAATAACCACACCTTTAAGTTCACCGCCCAATGCATCTTCAGCACGATATTTTAGGGTTTTTAAGATTTCAGCCGAAACTTCAATCGCCGTCACATTACCTGCAACCGTTGCTATTTGAGGGACTGCAGAATCACTTTTCGCAAACTTGTAAGGAAGCTTACCATCGAGGGTTTTAATATCGCCTACGCCACGCCCTAATAAACGTTTTGCAGAAGAAATTGTATTATCAATATCGTCGAG
>CAZSXI010000165.1:2636-5399 GCA_964611045.1 uncultured Cocleimonas sp.
CGTACGGTTGCCACTAATGAATTGGTTGTACCCAAATCAATACCTGCCGCAAGTTGTTTCTCTTGAGGTTCTGTCGGTGCTGATTGACCAGGTTCTGTTATCTGAAATAATGCCATGTGTGTAATTCTAACTTAAATGATACTTCTGGGAAATATGGCAAAGAAGTTTGGACAAATATCCTGAATGTCATAGTTATTGCTATGGCTTGAAGGATTTTGTTCAAAATTCGACGCCATATTTTTCAGAAAAGTTCGTCTTCTAGTTTTTCGGTTATTTGCTTAGATTCTTGACATAAACGCTCAAAAAATTTCATTTTTAATACGGCTTCTTTTGCAGCTTCTAAATTACTAGCTTCTAACTGATCGACAAAATCATCTTTTAAAGCATCTGCTTCACCGCTGATTTCTTGAGCAATATCGTCGATTCTTGCTAAAGGATCTTGTGCATTACCTGCATCTTCAAGTGCTTCTCGAATCTCCATTTGATGCATTAAAAATGCACCATCGCTGGTAGTATCAATCTCATCATCAAACTCAACACCTGCAAGCGTCAATAAATAACGGGCACGCAAACGAGAGGATTTTAGGGTTTCATTGGCTTCATTGATTAAGCCCGTGGTTTGTACTGCTACACGGCGTTCGCTATCATCAGCATTCACAAAACGATCTGGGTGATATTTTGCTTGTAGCTCACGAAATGCAGAACCGAGTTTTGTGAAATCTACTTCAAATTCTTCTGACAAACCGAATAGCTCAAAATAGCTTTGTTTAAAATCGAGCATGTTAGAACTATCCGAAGATGACTATTTGTAACGATACTATTCGTACAAAATGGCAAAAAAAAGGAGGGGTGTGCTTCATAAACTACTTAAATCGAGGTTTTCAGACCGTAAAGCTCTCGCCACAACCACATTCACCACTTTCATTAGGATTATTGAATTTAAAGCCTTCATTAAGACCTTCTTTGGTGTAATCCATTTCAGTGCCATCGAGGTAAACAAGGCTTTTAGGATCGATAATGATTTTAATACCATGATCTTCAAAGACCGTATCGGACTCTTCAATATCATCTGCAAATTCAACCGTGTAAGCCATACCAGAACAGCCGTAAGTTTTTGTACCCAAGCGCAAGCCTACGCCTTTTCCGCGATCAGCTAAAAAGCTGCTAACGCGTGTCGCTGCTGCATCTGTGAATGTAATTGCCATACCGACCCTACTTAATGATTAGCTTATTACTGCTTAGACTGAAAATCTTCAACAGCTGCTTTGATTGCATCTTCTGCTAAAACAGAACAGTGAACCTTTACAGGAGGTAGCTCAAGCTCATCTGCAATATCGGTATTCTTAATGGCTTTAACTTCATCCAATGTTTTACCTTTAACCCACTCTGTTAAAAGTGAAGATGATGCTATCGCAGAACCACAACCGTATGTTTTAAACTTCGCATCTTCGATGATGCCGTCAGCGCCTACTTTAATCTGTAGCTTCATCACATCGCCACACGCCGGAGCGCCAACCATGCCTGTTCCTACGTCTGTTGCATCTTTATCCATTGCGCCTACGTTACGTGGGTTTTCGTAATGGTCGATTACTTTTTCTGAATATGCCATGTCTCTTATTCCTCTACTTTATAGTATTAATGTGCGGCCCATTCGACAGTACTCAAGTCGATGCCGTCTTTAAACATATCCCACAAAGGAGATAAGTCGCGTAATTTTTCTACTGCTGCACGTGTTTGCTCAATCGCGTAGTCCACCTCTTCCATCGTTGTAAAACGACCAATAGTGAAACGTAATGAGCTATGCGCTAATTCGTCGTTACGGCCTAGTGCGCGCAATACATAACTTGGCTCTAACGATGCACTGGTACAAGCTGAACCTGATGAAACCGCGATGCCTTTAAGAGACATCATTAAACTTTCGCCTTCTACATAGTTAAAGCTGATGTTTAAGTTGCCTGCAATACGTTGCTCTAAGTCACCGTTTACATACACTTCTTCCATGTCTTTAAAACCATCATAAAGATGATTACGCATCATAAGCAGACGGTCATTTTCAGTTGCCATTTCTGCTTTTGCAATTTTAAATGCTTCACCCATGCCTACAATTTGGTGAGTCGCTAATGTGCCTGAACGCATACCGCGTTCATGTCCACCACCGTGCATTTGTGCTTCGATGCGGATACGTGGCTTACGACGAACGTATAACGCGCCGATACCTTTTGGACCGTAAATTTTATGAGCAGAAAAACTCATTAGGTCAACTTTAAGCTCGCCCAAATCGATAGGCACTTTACCTGCGCTTTGCGCCGCATCCACATGAAATACAATTTTATTTTCACGACAAAGCTCGCCAATGGCAGCAATATCTTGAATCACACCGATCTCGTTATTCACGTGCATGATGGATACAACCGTTGTGTCTTCACGAATCGCATCTTTTAATACTTGAATATCCAGCAAGCCATTATCTTGAGGGTCAAGGTACGTTACTTCAAAACCTTCACGCTCTAACTGGCGACAAGTATCAAGAACAGCCTTATGCTCCGTTTTCATCGTAATGATGTGCTTACCTTTACGGGTATTAAAGTGCGCCGCTCCTTTAATCGCTAGGTTATCTGATTCTGTAGCACCACTGGTCCAAACGATTTCACGCGAATCTGCATTAATCAAATCAGCAACGTCTTGACGCGCTTGCTTGATTGCATCATCAGCCGCCCAACCAAAAGTGTGACTGCTTGATGCAGGATTACCAAATGCCGTATC
>CAZSXI010000166.1:0-5390 GCA_964611045.1 uncultured Cocleimonas sp.
CCGATAATGGCTGCAACCCATTCAAATCGCCCTGAGAAGTCTAATCCTTCGCTGGTTGGCCAAAGCACATGAAGCGCGAAGAACACAGCTAAGTTTACAATAACGCCTACAACAGCGGCTGTAATTGCAGTTAGCGGTGCAGTGAATTTAAGATCATCACGCGTTGCTTCAACCGCAGGACCACCTATTAAGATAAACAAGAATGAAGGTAGAAAGGTGAAAAGTGCCGCAACCGCTGCCCCCATTGCACCTGCTAGAAATAAGAATTCAGGGCCAAAAACCTCTTTGGTCCAAGCGCCTACAAAACCTACGAATGATACAACCATTATGAGTGGCCCAGGAGTGGTTTCGCCCAGTGCCAAACCATCTATCATCTGTGTGCCTGTGAGCCATGCAAACTCTTCAACACCGCCTTGATAGACATACGGTAACACTGCATAAGCGCCACCAAAAGTAACGAGGGCTGCTTTGGTGAAGAACCAACCCATTTTGGTGAATGTGCCTTCCCAGCCATAAGCCACGATTAAACCTAGCATGGCAGAAGCCCAAATAAGAAGACCAATTACAAGGAATGTGATCACACGACTCCATTTGAATTTGGCATGATCTGGCACGGGGGTATTATCATCAATCAATGCAGTGCCATAGTTAGCATTGGCATCACCGTGATGTCCGCCCGCTTTGAAGTATTCAGGTGCAAATCGAGAACCTACAAAGCCAATAATTCCCGCCGCTAAAATGATATAAGGGAAGGGGATTTTAAGTGCGAAAATTGCAAGAAAAGCTAATACGGCAATGGCGCGCAGCACGTTATTGGGTAATGCTTTAGAGCCTATACGATAAGCTGCAAACAATACAATCGCCGTTACCGCAGGCTTAATGCCATACAAAATCCCTTCGATTGCAGGAACATTACCGTAAGCAAGATAAATCCAAGTCAATGCAATGAGTATAAATAGCGATGGCAAAACAAACAGCACACCTGCCATAATCCCACCACGCACGCCGTGCATTAACCAACCGATATAGGTGGCTAGCTGTTGAGCCTCTGGTCCTGGTAAAACCATGGTGTAATTTAAAGCGTGTAAAAAGCGCTGGTTAGAAATCCAACGACGTTTTTCAACCAGTTCCTGATGCATCATGCTAATTTGACCTGCAGGTCCACCAAAGCTAATAAAACCAAGCTTTAGCCAGTAGATAAACGATTCCATCATGGAGACAGATTGCGGAGCAGGTATTTGCGTGTTTTGATTTGATGATGACAAAATTGTTATTCCATTGAAAATTGACGGCTCATAGTAGTTGAGACAGAGTAATTTTACAAACGAAGGGTTATAATTACCGACTTATTTAGATTCATACAGGAGAACCCCATGCCATCATTCGACGTTGTTTCAGAAGTTGAAATGCACGAACTTAAAAATGCAATAGATCAAGCTAATCGCGAAGTAGGTACACGTTTTGATTTTAAAGGAATGGATTGTAGCTTTTCTCTCAATGACGACGAAATCACTTTGAAAGCAGAAGGTGAATTTCAGCTAAAACAAATGCGCGATGTGTTACGAGCTAAAATGGTCAAGCGTAAAATTGATACAGGTGCATTGGATATTCAAAATCCAGAAGGCTCATTGAAAAATACCCGCCAAAAAATATTGTTAAAGCAAGGCTTGGACGGCGATGCAGGGCGAAAAGTCACAAAATTAATAAAAACAGGAAAGTTTAAGGTGCAAACACAAATTCAGGGAAATCAAGTGCGTATAACAAGCAAAAAGCGCGATGATTTGCAGGCAGTCATGGCAATGTTGCGTGAAGAAAGCATTGGCGTGCCTGTGCAATTTACTAATTTTCGAGATTAAGGCTGTAAGCTTAAATAACTTTTACAAAAAGGCTCAAAGAATACGAGTTTTCATAGCCACCCCCGTTATTTTCCGACGTTCTGTATGCAGTAGAGGCTAAAATAATGTACAAAACGTCGTAAAACAAGGGGGGTGGATATAAAATAAAGCGCTATATTCTTTATTTTGGGTATTTAGAAGCGATAAATTAAGCTAGTTGCGTAGCGAGATAATCTCCCAACCTCGTGAAGTTGCTACTTCGTGTAATTTTTCATCAGGATCAACAGCAACTGGAGTGTCAACGACCTCAAGTAGGCTAATATCATTGTATGAATCACTATAAAAGGTACTTCCTTTCATGTTCTCGTTGTTTTCTTCTAGCCATTGATTAAGGCGCGTGATTTTTCCTTCTTGAAAGCAGGGAGTGCCATCAACTTCGGTCGTGTAGCGACCATCAACTATCATAGGGTCTGTTGCTAATAGGTTTTCTATGCCCAGCTCTGAGGTAATGGGGCGAGTGACAAAGCTATTAGTGGCGGTAATAACGATGAGGGTATCACCTTGTTGTTTGTGCTTTTCAATTAGCGCTCGAGATTTTTTAGCAATCATAGGCTTAATCACTGTCGTTAAATATTCGTCATGGAGTATTTTTAATTCTTCCATGGTGCGAATCGATAGGGGTTGAAAACTAAATCTTGAGAACTCAAAAATATCCAATGTGCCATTTTTGTAGTCTTCATAAAATACTTTATTAGCTGCTTCGTATTTTTTTTCATCAACCAATTTTTTTGCAACGAGAAATTGCCCCCACTCAAAGTCGCTATCACCCTGTAGCAGGGTGTTATCAAGATCAAAAATTGTTAGCGCCATTTTATTTAAGTCCACTTATAAAAAATAAGTCCATATTGTAACCGCAATAATTTGCTGAATCATCGTCAATGTGGAAAAATGGTCACATTAGAGATTTTGGAGTTAGGTTGTGATTGATGATGAAGGCTTTAGAGCTAATGTAGGTATCATCCTTTCAAATTGCGACGGTGAAGTATTTTGGGGTAAACGTATAGGTCAGACTTCTTGGCAGTTTCCGCAAGGCGGTATAGATGAAGGTGAAACGCCTTTGCAAGCAATGTTTAGAGAACTTGAAGAAGAAACTGGATTACTAGAAAAGCATGTAGAAGTTATCGGTTCAACAAAAGACTGGTTACGCTATCGATTACCTAAAAGAATGGTTCGCCGTGGTACAAATGGAAGGGTGTGTATTGGGCAAAAGCAGCGATGGTTTTTGTTAAAAATGGTATGTGAAGATTCATCGGTTGATCTTGCTGCTTGTGATGTACCTGAATTTGATGGGTGGCGCTGGGTGAATTACTGGTTGCCTGCAAAAGAGGTGGTGTATTTTAAACGCCGTGTTTATGAGCGCGCCTTGCAAGAGTTAGCGCCGTTAACACTCTCCATGAATTCATCTAGAAAATAAATGTCAGCCACAAAAGAAGACTTGCTTCCTTATTTACAACAGTATGGAAGTCATTGTATGGCTTATACAAGCCTTGAACCAAAGATGGAGTGTTTCACTGTTGATGGTGTTGGATATATTGCGTATATCCGTTTTAAGCATTGGCTTTGGGCTAGAAAAGAACGCCATATTGTATTGGCTGACCCTATTTGTGCTTTGGAGAATTATCAGCAAATCATAAGTGCTTTTATTCATAAGTATCCAGATGTAATCTTTGTTCAAACATCAAAAGAAACAGCATCAGTTTTGGATAAATTAGGTTATCAAGTTAATCTATTTGGTGTTGAGAATGAAATTCCCTTGGCGGATTTTACTCTGGAAGGAAAGCATAGAGCAAAATTAAGGCAGTGGAAAAATAAGTGCGAGCGTGAAGGTGTAATAGTCAAAGAAAGACCTATTAATGCTTGTGAGAATATTGATGAAATTAAAGCACTATCATCGACATGGCTGAAAACAAAAGGTGGAGATGGGCTTAGCTTTTTGGTACGTCCATTTCGTTTTGAAAAAGAAAAAGACGTTCGCTATTTTTGGGCGTACCAAGATGAAAAACTGATTGGTATGGCGGTGTTTGACCCCGTTTATCGTGATAGCAAGGTGGTAGCCTATTATCATAATATTGATCGGATATTAGACGTAGCACCGCATGGTACAAGTGCCACGATAATACTCGCTGCAATAGATGTTTTTCACAAAGAAGGCATGGAGATGATCTCATTAGGCATGTCGCCAATGTTTGTTCCGAACGGTCTAAAGAATGAATTCAATTATCACCCGTTTACACGTAAAGCCTTTCGTTATGCCTTTGAGAAACTTAACTTTTTGTATTCTTTTAAAGGTAACATGAGCCATAAAAAGAAATTTGGAGGTTTGCATAAGTCCATCTATATTTCGAGTACCAATGGAACGGGTCTACGCGAAGTGTTTGTGATGATGAAAGCAATAGGTATGCTATGAATACGGCAGTTGATACAGCCATGCAAGGGACAATAAAGCATTCTGTTTCTTTTAAAGGGAGAGGACTGCACACTGGAAAGCGTTCGCATATTACGGTTTATTCTGCGAGTGAAAACACAGGGATAATATTCAAACGTATCGACAAGGCAGGCAAGAATACTGAAATACTGGCACATTGGAGAAACACCAAAAAATCACCACTTTGTACCTGCATTGCATCTCCAGAAAATGGTGTGCAGGTTCGAACGATAGAACATTTGATGGCAGCCTTTTATGCCTGTGGTATTGATAATGCGCTGGTGAAAGTTGATGGCAGTGAATTACCGATTATGGATGGTAGCTCAGAGCCTTTTATAAAAGAAATTAGTAAAGCAGGGATTGTTGAGCAAAGTAGTCCTCGGAAGATATTCCGACTAAGTCAAAAGTTTGAAGCGTCTGAAGCTGATAAATCAATCATTATTGAACCAGCAGAATCTTTGGTTGTTGATGTCACTATTTCGTTACAAAAGATAGGTCGATTGAATTGGAGCGGGGAGGTGACGCCAGCGTTATTTGCAAAACAGATTGCATCTGCTCGCACATTTGGACGATTAAAAAATGGGATGTTGGCACAACTCACTCGTTTTTCTAAAGACCCAATTTGCTTGGGTGCAAATACTAGCTCAGCGTTAGTTGTGGTTAGAGGCGATAAAGTACTCAACAAAGGCGGGCTAAGGATGCCTAATGAATATGTAAGGCACCGCGTCTTAGATTTAATGGGTGATTTAATGCTCTCTGGTGGGCATGTGCATGGCAAGATAACGGCAATTAGTCCTGCACATCGTTTAACGCATCAACTATTGCAGAAAATATTCAGCGATGATTTATCTGGGGATTAGGTTTTATCGAAAAGTTGAAATCATCGGTAAGCTACCCTTAGGGCGTAACGTTAAACGGCACTCATGCGTTACTGTCGTATCAGGGGCTAGTGATAAGCGAAAGCGTTGCGCTAACAGTGCAACGGCGAGTACAGATTCAGTTAGCCCAAAATTCTTTGCAAGGCAAACTCTTGGCCCTGCACTAAAAGGTATGTAGGTGAATTTTATGGG
>CAZSXI010000167.1:0-5299 GCA_964611045.1 uncultured Cocleimonas sp.
GATGCTTGAAAACCACCAAACATACTCCCACCCATATTTCGTGAAATCCAAGTCAAAGGTAATGTGATACGCACTTCTCGCCAATCGTTATCTAACGATGTTACCTTTAAACGCATCATCCACCACGCTGGCCACCAACTTAAAAGCTTTTCTTCAGACAACAACCATTTAAATTTCTTGGCCAAACTGATACTGCTAAATTTTTGTTTTTCTGACACTGTGATTTAATTCCTAAAAAGATGCGCTAAGCTTAGCCTAACAATCACCAAAAGGTTATAATTTTTCACCTTGTTTCTAACGTCGCGCTTGACAACAAAGATTATATCGCGTCTAATCGCGCGACTTAGCGACTTGCTAAGAAAACACCCCAATATCACTCGTATTTGAAGGAATAATAAAATGTACGCAGTAATCAAAACAGGTGGCAAACAGTACCGTGTTACGCCTGGTGACAAATTAAAAGTTGAAACTATCGATGCAGAAGTTGGCGCATCTTTCGATTTCGATACCGTATTAATGATCTCTGATGGTGACGCACTCACTGTTGGTACTCCAACCATTGCTAGCGCAAAAGTAACAGCAGAAGTTGTTGCTCATGGTCGTGGCAAGAAAGTTGAAATCATCAAGTTTAGACGTCGTAAGCATCATCAGAAGCGTACGGGTCATCGTCAAAACTTCACCCAAGTAGAAATTCAAAGCATCAACGGCAAAGGCGCTGTAGCGAAGAAAAAAGCTGCACCCGCTAAGAAAGCAAAAGCTGCTGATGCAGATGATGCTAAAACGGCAACTAAATCTAAGAAAGCAGCTGCTCCTAAGAAAGAAGTAGCCGAGAAGAAAGCAGCTCCTAAAAAGGCCGCAGCTAAGAAAGCCGCGCCAGCTAAAAAGTCAGGCGCTGATGATTTAACAAAAATCGAAGGTGTTGGACCAAAAGCAGCTGAAGCAATGGTTGCTGCAGGTCTTGCGACATTCGCTGATGTGGCAAAATCTACAGAAGCAAAAATCCAGAAGATTCTTGATGAGTCTGAAGGTCGTTTCGGCATGATGAAGCCAGCTACATGGCCTAAGCAAGCTAAAATGGCTGCTGACGGAAAGTGGGATGAGCTTAAAAAATGGCAAGATGAAATGGACGGCGGTATTGAATAATACTAGCTTCATTTATTTTCTAGTCTAAAAAGGCAGTTCATCTTGAACTGCCTTTTTTTTATTTAAAATCTGCTACAATTCTGACCAATTTAATATAAATATAAATATAAATATAAATAATAAGGTGTAGTAACTCAGGTTGCCCCTAAAATTTGCAAGCTAAAGGCGGAAAATTTGATTTTACAAGTGTAGATGATGATTTTTCAACGTGGAAATTGCTGATTTTAGGGGTGAGCTGGGTTATTACAATTTTTTAATGGCTCTAGATACCCTATACCACGTAAACACACCCGAAGGTATCAGCCTAAGGCTATCGCCCGCTGGTCCCGTACCACGTATGCTCGCGTGGATGATTGACATCCTCATTCGCCTTGGATTCAATATCGTAATGTTTTCAATATTAGGAATTATGGGAAACACAGGTATGGGCATCGGCCTAATCATTTCTTTTCTTTTAGAGTGGTTCTACCCTGTATACTTTGAGCTTTATAAAAATGGTCAAACACCTGGTAAAAAAACCTTCAATCTCTACGTCACCATGGAAAATGCCAGCCCGATCACGCCAGCCGCATCGGTGATTAGAAACTTACTTCGTTTTGTTGATTTCCTACCTTTCTTTTATGGCTTCGGCTTTGTCAGTATGATGCTGACAAAGCGCTTTCAACGCCTTGGTGATTTAGTTGCCAGCACCGTTGTGCTTCATCAAGCGTTAGAACATAACGTGTTGGATGAGATAAAAGCTGATCCAATAACACCTCCTGTCTCACTCAAACTAAACGAACAACAAGCATTGATCCGATTCTACCAACGCAGGCCCTATCTAACCGATGAACGCGCCGATGAATTGGCAAAACTCACAGGGTCTTTGCTTGATAAAGACGAACCAGCACCCGCATCTCGCCTAATGGGATTATCCAGCTGGATAATGGGGAATCGCTAACCATGAGTGCAATACGACAATCACAATTTGTAAATAAGCACGAAGCATTGTGGCAACACTTTGACGAGTGGCTAGATTATCAAGAGCTTTCACGCTGGGCAAAACGTAGTAAAAAGAAACCCGTAGAAGTACCTGCTGAGCTTGATTTACCCCATGCTTATCGACAAATTTGCCACCACTTTGCACTGGCAAACTCGCGTTTATACAACCCTATTTTAGTTGAGCGATTAAATAAGCTGGTGATACGCGGTCATCAAAAACTGTACAGCACGCGCACCCACTTCTTCCGTGATGTTTTACAGTTCTTTGCAGGAGGCTTTCCTGCATTAGTCCGTCAAGAATGGAAAGTGGTCAGTATTGCTGCGTTTCTATTCTACGTGCCTTTTATAGCAATACTCGTTGCCATCCAGTTTTACCCTGATTTAATTTATAGTGTCATGGACGGCTCGCAAGTACGTGATCTTGAGAGTATGTATGACCCAGAACTGCATGATAAATTAGGGCGTGAACGCGAATCAGATAGCGATGTATATATGTTTGGTTATTATATCAAACACAATATAGGCATCGATTTTCAATTGTTTGCAGGCGGAATGCTGTTTGGCATCGGCTCCCTCTTCTTCTTATTATTTAACGGCATTTTTCTAGGTGCAGCCTTTGGTCACATGACTTATATCGGCTACTACGATACCTTTTGGGGCTTTGTCGTTGGGCACGGTGCGTTTGAACTGCAAGCTGCTTTTCTCTCGGGTGCAGCAGGTTTAAAACTGGCAGAAGCGTTAATCATGCCAGGAAGAAAGTCCCGTGGTCGTGCCTTGGTTGATAACGGAAAGATAGCGGTAAAAATCATGTACGGCGTTATTGTGATGAGCGTTATTGCTGCGTTCATAGAAGCGTTCTGGTCATCAACCGTTATGCCTGTGATGATTAAATACGTGGTTGGCGGGATTCTGTGGGCAATGGTTGCCGCCTACTTTGTATTCGTTGGGCGTAAAGTTACGTGAACTTAAACGAAATACAAGCCAATATCCGTTTGCGAAATCCGTGGGAAGCCGTAGATCTTGGGTTTTCAATGGTGCAAACATGGTGGAAATCTATTTACATACCCTTAGCAATTTTGACATTTTCTATTGGTATTCCCCTCTTCTTCATAGTTCCTGAAGATAAACTTTGGATTGCTAGCGTAGTATTTTGGTGGCTTAAACCACTTTACGACCGCTTGGTTTTGCACATCATCAGCCACAAACTGTTTAATGAAGAACTGACGAGTTGGCAAGCCTTAAAAGCATTGCCCTCATTAATATGGAATACTGGTTTTTTCCAAACGATGACATTCAGGCGCTTTTCATTATCGCGTGGTTTTAATTTACCTTTATGGCAACTCGAACAATTACGAGGCGAACCTAGAGCCAGCAGGCAACGTGTACTGCACATCGCCTCACACTCCCAAGCTATCTGGCTCACCATAGGGTTATGGATGATAGAGTTGATTCTAGGTCTATCCTTATTTGTATTATTATTTTTATTTTTACCCGAAAGCCTGCAACGAGACTTCTTTGAGAATTTATTTAGCAGAAAATTAGATTATGCCGTTTGGTTAGACATTCTTAATTATTGTTTTTATATTGTCGTTGTTACCGCTGTCCACCCTTTCTATATTGCTGGCAACTTTGCACTTTATATCAACCGACGTACCCAGTTAGAGGCTTGGGATATTGAGCTAGACTTCAGAAAATTGGCAGCACGATTAAAACAAGTCTCACAACATTTAATACCGGCTTTGTTTGCTGTTTTTTTTACCGCTAGTTTGCTTTTATCACCCAGTCCAAGCTTTGCCGAAGATATAGATATTGGTAATAAAAAAGTTGGTATTGAAACAGAATATCTAAACGAAGATCGCCTCACCGCCGATAAATCCAAAGGTGTGATTAAAGAAGTCATGCTTACCAAAAACTTGGATGACAAAAAAATCACCCATCGCTGGATAAAAAAGGATAAAGAAGAAAAGGAGAAAGATCTTGATCTGGGTTTTTGGGACAAACTAGCACTATTATTTGAGCCTGCTGCCAAAGTTTTTGGCTTCATTATAGAATTTGGTCTATGGCTTCTGATTGCTGCGGGTATTTTATTGCTCATTTATTTCCGTGATCGTTGGATGCATTTATTCCAAGGGGAACGCAAATCAAAAGATGAATATGAATCCCCCGAAGTTATGTTTGGCATGGACGTTCGTCCCGAATCTTTGCCGACAAATATTGTGGATGAAGCACGTAATCTCTGGCAATCAGGAGAACATCGAGAGTCTCTCAGCTTACTTTATCGTGGTGCTTTAGTTCGCCTGATTAATCAAGAAAAGGTCAAACTACAAAACAGTCACACCGAAGGCGATGTTTTACGATTCTCTGCTAAAAAGCTCGATGATACTAAACAAAACTACTTAAAATCATTAACAACACAATGGCAATTAATCGCCTATGCACATCGCTCTCCAAGCGAAGCCGATATGCAAATACTATTTGAGCATTGGTCGAGCGACTTTGATACTGAGACGAATGAGTCAACAACTAATGGTGGCTCTGATGAGTAACAGAATCACCGTTATTTTAATTGCACTAGTCTTCTTAAGCATTATTGGTTTTGGCGTTTACAACTTTTACCAAACACATGAATACAAAGAAGTCACCACGCACACAGGCTTTAGGGGTGAAGCGCGCAAGAACCCACTCTACGCAACACGTCTATTTTTAAAACGCATGGGCATCAAAACAGAAACCAAAGAAAGCGTGCAAGGTTTAAATGACTTCCCTGATACCAACACAGTTTTATTGATTAATACGAATCGCTCTACACTTTCAAACAAACGCACCTTAGAGCTGATTGATTGGGTGAAATCAGGCGGTCATATTATCGCCAGAACTACCCGCGACTGGAAATACAGTGGTTCAGAAAAGATTAACAAAATTAAGAAGTCGAGAAAGTTCAGCCCTGACCCGTTACAGCGTTATCTTGGTGTTCGCACAGGCTCACGCACCTATTATATTGACCCTGATGACAAAGTTGAGACCATGATTGATGAATTTATTGGTTCAGGTGTAACCGATGAAGATAAAGAAGACTATGATGATAGCGAGAAAATCACTCTGAAAGGTGTTGATAAAAAGCTCGCACTAAACATGACGCGTTTCCGCACGATTCTAGTGAACAAGGAGTACGCTG
>CAZSXI010000168.1:0-5292 GCA_964611045.1 uncultured Cocleimonas sp.
AAGCCACCGCCGCCTCCACTAAAGCCGCCACCGCATCCACGGAATCCCCCGCTACCACCACCGCCAAAACCACCCCCGTGACCGCCGCCATCACGATAACTGTTACTTCGTGGAGCACTAAATGCTAGGCTGAATAATCCTATAAATAATGCGGCTTTAGCGGTTAAAAATAGGTCTTGTGAAGTGAGCCAAATAAAGGCACTACCAGCGATTGTGATCGCTGAAACGGTGAGAATACGCCCAAAAATAGAGGCGAAAAAGGGTGCAGCAAATGATGCCGCAAACACCGTAAAGAAAAGACTAGAGCTCGCATCGCCAGTATCTCCTTGACTGGTAGAAGGTGCAGGTAAAGACTCACCTTTAATCAAGTTGGCAATTTGTCCTGTTCCTGCTAGCACGCCGTTATAAAAACGTCCTTGGCGAAATCCGGGTGAAATATATTCGGTAATAATTCGCCCTGCTGAGACATCAGTAATTGCACCTTCTAATCCATAACCCACTTCAATGCGTATTTTCCGATCATTTTTGGCAATGACTAACAGCACGCCATCATCCACATCTTTTCGCCCTAGTTTCCATTTTTCGACGACACGCAGAGAATAGGCAGCGATATCTTCAGGGCTTGTTGTAGGCACAATTAAAACAGCAAGCTGGCTGCCTTCAGTGCTTTCTAACGCGGTGAGGGCTTGTTCAATATGGGTTCTTTGCTCTGCCGTTAACGTGTTGGTTAAATCAGTAACCCGTGCATTAAGCGCTGGCACTGCCACTTCCGCTTGTGCAATGAAGCCCATGCAGAATAATAAAATGATAAGCAACAGCTTACGCATCGTTAATAAGCCCATTTATGATTTTTAGTTGGTAGCGGGTGCAGTGTTAAAATCTACAGCAGGGGGTTTGGCAATTTCTGCTTCATTGGTTACACTAAAGTTGGGTTTAGTAACGAAACCCTTGTAGTCAGCAATAATGTTACCGGGGAATTTTCGCACAGTAAGGTTGTAGTCTCTCACTGCTTCTACATAGCGTTTACGCGCAATGGTAATACGGTTTTCTGTGCCTTCTAACTGCGCTAATAAATCTTGATACAGCTTGGTAGATTTCACTTCAGGATAACGCTCAACGGTTACGAGCAATCGGCTCAGTGCGCCACTTAATTGATCTTGCGCTTGTGAGAATTTTTGAAACATGGCAGGGTCGCTAAGTGTATCTGCATTAACATTGATGGATGTTGCTTTAGAGCGTGCTTCAATCACACTATTTAAAATATCTTTTTCGTTTGCTGCACTGCCTTTAACGGTGCTCACTAAATTAGGAATCAAATCATCACGACGCTGGTATTGATTAACCACTTCAGACCAAGCAGCAGTAACGCCCTCATCGCCCCCAATGATTTTATTATAAACACCAACCCCTAAAACAAGGGCAATTGTGATCACAGCAAGAATAATAGCGACGAGTTTTGACATGTTTTATTCCTAATAAACTAAAACTGTTGTTAATTTGGCGAGTGCGCACCTTATCATACCCGCTACAAATCAGGCAAAAACAAGGGGGGTGGACTGTATAAAAGGTTTTTGAGTGAGTAAACGGTGATAATAGGCATGAAAACACTTGAGCTTATTAGTGAAATTCTGGTAGAATCCCCGCTCTTCGATTTTTGATTGTTAGCATTCAAAATTTTCGAACTTTCGATCTATTAGATTAGATATAATAACCAAACAGATTTTAAGAGGATCTTCCCATGAAGGCCGATATACACCCAGAATACAATCAAGTCGTTTTCCAAGACCTTGCGAGTGATTTTAAAACACTTACACGCTCTACGCTTTCTTCTAAAGAAACCATTAAATGGGAAGATGGTAACGAGTATCCACTCATTAAAGTGGATGTTTCAAGTGGTTCTCACCCATTCTACACCGGTAAGCAGAACACTAATGCTAATGCTGGCGCGATTGACAAGTTCAACAACCGTTACGGTAGAAAGTAGTAGTAATACAAAGATCTCACTTAGCTTTTAAGCCTATGCTTAAAAAGTTAACAAAAAAGGCACTCCTAAAGGGTGCCTTTTTTGCGTTTATAGCTTTTGTAATTAGCATCCCTGCTAATGCAGAGAATTGCGTATCGAGTAAATTATCAATACCTGAAAGCGCGACTGTTAAATGGGTGTACGATGGTGATAGCTTGTTGTTAACCGATAAACGGAAAATTAGAATTATCGGCATCGATACACCAGAAACAAAACATCACAGACAAAAAGCGCAGGCTTACGGTGCAAAAGCGAGAGAGGCTTTAAGAGCGCTTTTAAAGCAGCATCACTATCAGGTGAAATTACAATACGGCAAAGAAAGAAAAGACAAATACGACCGTACACTTGCCCATGTTTACTTACCAGATGGCACCAATATTTCAAATTGGATGCTGGAGCAGGGCTATGCAAAAACACTCGCGTTCCCACCTAATATTCAATTAGCAAAATGCTATAAAAAAGCAGAAGAAATTGCCCAAGCCCAATCACTTAAAATTTGGCGTTATAAAAGCAACAAGGTAAGAGATGCTGCCTCATTGCCTCGACGAATAAAGGGTTATGTCCGTTTGAAAGGAAAAATATCTAAAATAAAACATTATAGAAAATCATTAATAATGGAACTTGAAAGTAACACTAAGAGTCACATTCAAGTGAAGATCAAAAAGAACAATCTTAAGTATTTTAGTGAAATTGATCCGGAAAAGCTGTGGAATAAAACTATAATAGTGACAGGCTGGCTGAAAAATAAAAAGGGTAGGCGTACTCTTTATATAAAACATTCCACTCAACTTAAGATTGTTCTCGATGGTTTAAAAAAGAAGCCACAAGCACTACAAAAATCCTCAAATATAAAATGGAGTTTGCAAAAATGATTTTAAAACATTCGCAGTTTAAAAGTTTGTCAATTGGCTCGTTGCTCATATTTGCCATTACCTTGGCAGGTTGTTCGGCTAATCCTGTTACGGGGAAAAAAGACTTTTCACTCATTAATAAAGATCAAGAAGTTGCTATGGGTGCGCAAGGGCACCGTGAAATACTGAAAACAATGAAACGCTACAACAATGCAGGGCTTCAAGCCTATGTAAACGGCATCGGTCAGGCGCTAGCCAAAAAAAGTCATCGTGGCGGAATACGTTATACGTTTACTGTGCTTGATGATCCAACGGTTAATGCCTTTGCATTACCAGGTGGCTATATTTATATCACCACAGGTCTGATGGCTTACTTAAATTCAGAAGGCGAACTTGCAGGTGTGCTTGGACATGAGATTGGTCACGTGACAGCGCGTCACGGCGTAAAGCAACAAAGTGCAGGCATCGCAAGCGCTATTCTTATAGATATTTTAGCCAGAAAGAGTAGTGCTGGTAATGCAAAATCACTCAATCAATTTGGCACGGCATTGATACGTGGTTATGGTCGTGACCATGAATTACAGGCGGATCAATTAGGTGCAGAATATTTAGCACGTGTAGGTTATCAACCGCAAAGCATGATTGATGTGGTGAGTGTTTTAAAAGCACAGGAAGAATTTGATAAATTCCAAGCACGCCAAGAAGGTCGCAAACCACGTGCTTATCATGGTGTATTCTCAACACACCCGAGTAATGATCAGCGCTTACAACAAGTGATTGGTGCAGCAAATCGCTTCAAATCTGCGGGTACGCGCTCGACTAATCATGATGGTTATTTGCAACGTATAAATGGCATGAAATATCGTATTAGTAAAAATAAATATGGGCGTATTGTTGTGGGTCGTGCAACAACCAAAGGTTTGACCTATGCTACATTGGCACGTCGCAGTAAAGTGGGCGAGCAACGTTTGCGTCTTCTCAATGGCATGTTCCCAAAAGGGCAGCCAGTGCATGGACGTTTAGTGAAAATAATTAACTGATTTCATACCCCTCACCCCAGCCCTCTCCCCTACTTATGGGAGAGGGGGTTTTAAAAGAAGGAAGCAGTAATGTCTAAAGAGACACTCATCAAAGAAGCACTTGAATATCACGAATTCCCCAAACCAGGAAAAATTGCCATAGAAATAACCAAGCCAACGGAAACACAGCATGACTTATCGCTGGCTTATACGCCTGGCGTCGCTGTACCCTGTCTGGAGATCGAAAAAGATGCTGAAAATGCCTATAAATATACTGCCAAAGGTAACTTGGTCGCGGTAATCACTGATGGCTCAGCCGTATTGGGTCTGGGCAATATAGGAGCGCTGGCAGGCAAGCCAGTAATGGAAGGCAAGGGCGTATTATTTAAGCGCTTTGCCGATATTGATGTGTTTGATATTGAAGTGAATGCCGATTCACCAGAAGACTTTATCAAAACGGTAGAGAATATCGCACCAACGTTTGGCGGGATAAACCTTGAAGATATCAAAGCGCCAGAATGTTTTGAGATTGAACGTATTCTAGAAGAAAAACTAGACATCCCTGTTTTTCATGATGACCAACACGGCACAGCGATTATCATTGCCGCAGGTTTACTCAATGCCCTAGAGTTAAAAGGAAGAAGTCTTGAAGATGCAAAAATAGTTTGTCTAGGTGCAGGTGCTGCAGGTATTGCATCCATGCAAGTGCTAACCTCATTAGGCGCAAAGAAAGAAAACCTCTTTATGCTAGACCGTGGTGGTGTGATTCATTCAGGTCGTGACGACTTAAACAAATACAAACAAGAATGGGCAGTAGATACTGATCGTCGTACCTTGCTCGATGCTTGTACGGGCGCTGATGTTTTCATTGGACTATCAGGCCCTAATCTTTTAAGTGTAGAAGCGCTAAAAGCTATGGCAGAAAACCCCATCGTGTTTGCATTATCAAATCCCGACCCTGAGATTGACCCTGCTGTTGCACGCGAAGCTCGCCCCGATATTGTGATGGCGACAGGTCGCAGTGATTATCCTAACCAAGTAAACAATGTTTTAGGCTTCCCTTTCATCTTTCGTGGTGCACTCGATGTTCGTGCAACTCACATCAATACAGAAATGAAAATGGCAGCAGTAAAAGCTTTGGCAGAACTGGCAAAAGAGCCAGTACCACAAGAAGTGTTGGATGCATATGGTATGGAGTCTATGGAATTTGGTCCGGAATATATAATTCCTACACCACTAGACCCACGTTTACCGACAAGAATTCCTGCTGCGATTTCAAAAGCAGCGATTGATTCGGGTGTGGCTAGAGTAAACCTTAAATAGGGATCTTGGAATTATTGCAAAATATCGTGAACAAAAGTGGATGTCTGAGTCAATGCCAGTAAGTTAAGAAAAAAGT
>CAZSXI010000169.1:0-5265 GCA_964611045.1 uncultured Cocleimonas sp.
CACCCTGTGGATAACTTTGTGGATTAAAATAGAACAAGCATACTAAGTTGTTGTCTTTACAAGTAATAGCGTGTCATTTGACGTATATTAACAAATGATTGTATAGCATATGATTCAACAACTTACACTGGGAACGACTTTTTATGGGAAAATTCATCTTAATCTAAGTTAGTTGTGTGCTACCCCTGTGTATAACAAACAAAAGAAAAGCCTCGATGTAGAGGCTTTCTTAAAATTTCAAGCGTTTTATTTGCTTTTTTATATAAAAATAATGAATCTGATTTATGTCAAATATAGATGCCTATTATAACTCTTTTAGGCTTGTCACCAAGTCGCTTGCCACATCTTGACCATCACCGTAAAGCATACGCGTGTTATCAGCAAAGAATAGGTGATTTTCAATACCTGAGAAGCCTGTACCTTTACCGCGTTTTACTACGATAACATTCTTCGCATAGTCCGCATTCAAAATAGGCATTCCGTATATCGGGCTATTTGGATCAGTCCGCGCCGCAGGGTTCACAACATCGTTTGCACCGATTACCAATACGACATCCGTTGTTGGGAACTCCTCGTTGATCTCATCCAAATCATAAATGATATCGTAAGGTACGCCAGCTTCTGCCAGCAATACATTCATGTGACCCGGCATACGACCCGCAACTGGGTGAATCGCAAACTTAACTGTTGCACCACGCTCTTGTAGCTGCTTAGTCATTTCCCACACTTTATGCTGTGCTTGTGCAACTGCCATACCGTAACCTGGGATAATCACAACTTTCTCTGCGAATGCCATCATAACTGCAACATCGGTTGCATCAATTTCTTTCATGCTACCGCTTGCTTCTTCCGCCTCTCCACCTTCTGCATCGCCAAAGTTACTGAACAATACATTAGATATTGGGCGATTCATGGCTTTTGCCATTAACTGCGTTAGCAACGTACCTGCAGAACCTACCACAATACCCGCTATCATCATCGCAGGGTTTGAAAGCACATAACCCTCAAGACCAACTGCAAGACCTGTAAGTGCGTTAAAGAGCGATATTACCACCGGCATATCTGCGCCACCTATAGGCACAGTCACCATAACGCCAAACGCCAATGCGAGGATAAAGAAGACGGCAAGCATTGTCATGCTGTATTCTGTGCCGCTTAAAACAATCGCCAAGCCAAAAGTCAGTGCAACCACAAATACCAAGGCATTTAAAAACTGTTGCATCGGAAAGCGAATAACACCGCGCATTAAACCCTGCAGTTTTGCATACGCCACTAATGAACCAGAAAACGCTACCGTACCGATCATTGCACCAATCACTGCTAACGCTTGAATCGTCATTGGCATTTCATCTTGCTTGAGCAAAATCACCGCCGCAATTGCTGCAGCTGCACCGCCACCCATGCCGTTATATAATGCAATCATTTGTGGCATATCGGTCATCGCGACTTTTTTGCCACTGATATAAGCAATCGCGCCACCAATACCAATAGCGACCGTCATCAATAAATAATTATGATTAATTTCGCTGTGAAAATAGGTGATTAATGTTGCCATCACCATGCCCACACCAGCCCAAACGATACCGCGACGTGCCGTCATCGGTGATCCCATTTGTTTTAAGCCAAGGATAAATAATAATGCTGCAACGAAGTAGGTTGCCTGGATGATAAACTCAAGAAAGCTGAAGTCTTCCATTATTTATCCCCTTCTTTCTTTTCGCCCATCTTTTCACTTGGTTTAAACATTTCAAGCATTCGCTCTGTCACCACATAACCACCAACAGCGTTACCAGCAGCTAACAATACAGCGATAAAACCAATCACCGTTTGCGCCGTAGTTTCTGCATGACCCATAGCAACCATTGCGCCAACCAATACGATGCCATGAACAAAGTTAGAACCCGACATCAACGGTGTGTGCAAAATAACAGGGACTTTAGAAATAATCTCGTAGCCCGTTACAGCCGCCAACATAAAAATATAAAGCGCGATAAACCCTTCCATTATTTTTCCCCTATTGTTTTGTTTAACAGCTCGACGGTGCCTTCATGCATCACGTCGCCATCTTTTGTTAGCAGCGCGCCGATGACGATTTCATCTTCAAAATCTGGCACATAATCGCCACTTTCGTCAATCAACAACTGCATAAAGTTAAATAAGTTTTTAGAATACATTTCACTGGCGTGAACAGGTACTTGGCTGGCAATATCTAATGGACCATGGATAACAACATCGCCATGTTTAATGGTTTCGCCCGGTTTTGTTAAGCTACAGTTTCCGCCACCTTCTGCGGCGAGATCAATAATTACCGCACCTTCTTTCATGCCATCAACAGTAGATTCTGGAATAATTTTCGGAGCAGGTTTACCGGGGACTGACGCTGTTGTGATTAACACATCCGCGTTAGAAATATATTCTGCCAACTCTTGTTGTTGCTGTTCGCGCTCTTCCCTAGATAGTTCACGCGCATATCCGCCCTCGCCTGTTGCCGAGATAGATAAGGTAATCGCTTTTGCACCAAGGGACTCAATTTGCTCTGCCGTTTCTGGGCGAACATCATAAGCTTCAACCACCGCACCTAAACGCTTAGCCGTAGCAATGGCTTGTAAACCCGCAACACCCACACCAATCACAATAACTTTAGAAGGGCGAATTGTGCCCGCAGCTGTTGTCAACATCGGGAAGAAACGTGGCGCAATATCAGCACCCATAATTGCCGCTTTATAACCTGCGATTGCCGCTTGAGAGGATAAAACATCCATCGACTGTGCCCGAGAAATACGCGGGATTAACTCCATCGCAAAACTGGTGATCTTCTTATCCTGCAAGGCTTTCAACATGGCTATATTATTATGCGCCATCAATGTTCCGACTAAAACAGAGCCATCACGCATCATCGCAATTTCATCAACCGTTGGCGCTTGTACGCGCCAAATCACATCGGATTTTTCGCAAAGCTCTTTAGCGTTATCAACCATGGTTGCGCCTTCAAATTGCGCATCAGAAATTAAAGCGGCTTTACCCGCGCCTTTTTCGACAAAGATTTGTACGCCCAGCTTGCTTAGACGACCAATAACGAATGGATCGATCGCTACACGACGTTCTCCTTTAGCCGTTTCGCACGGAATACCTAATTTAATTGGCATGAGACATTTCCCCTATTTCAATATGGCGCGTACTTTACCAGAGGAGGGATAAAAATGGGAATATTCATTAAGAAATGGAGAGAACGACGTACAAATCGGCATAAAACAGGGGGGGGGACATAGAAATAGCCCTTTTTTATATCCACCTCCCCCCTTTTTTGATGATTTGTACGTGAATAATAACTTTCTTTAACTATCAAAACGCATGGATAAATCAACTGCATAAATATCTTTGGTGATTTGACCTACCGAAATAAAATCAACACCTGTTTTTGCAATTTCGCTCACCGTTTGAATATTCACACCACCCGATGCTTCTAGTTTGATTTTTCCACCATTATCGCTATTCTCTTCCACCGCTTCTTTCATTAATTTTAAATCAAAGTTATCCAGCATGATAATATCTGCGCCTGCTTTGCTGGCTTCCCTGAATTCTTCTAGGTTTTCTGTTTCAACTTCTACCTTAATACTTGGGTGTAATATTTTTGCTTGAGCAACGGCTTTAGTAATAGAACCAGCAGCCATGATGTGGTTTTCTTTGATTAAAATCATGTCATATAAACCGATACGATGATTTTTCCCACCACCACAAAGTACCGCGTATTTTTGGGCATCACGCAAGTTCGGCAATGTTTTACGGGTATCGAGAATTCTAGTTTTAGTATTCGCTATCTTTGATACAAATTGATTGGTTAGGGTTGCCGTTGCCGAGAGTGTTTGCACAAAGTTTAGCGCGGCACGTTCTCCGCTTAAAATGGCGCGCGCATTACCTGATAAGGTACAAAGTACGCTATTGGCTTTAATTTGATCGCCATCTTTGAAACTCCATTTAATAATCACATCGGAATCTATTTGATTAAAGACCTCATCAAACCATGCTACGCCAGACAGTATGGCATCATCACGACAAACAACCGTGGCGCTTGATTGGTTTTCTTTTGGGATTAGATCGGCAGTTACATCACCTGTTGCTATGTCTTCTGCGAGCGCTAATTTGACTTGGGGATTTATATTTTGTGGAAGCTTCATTCAGAGCCTATTTTTTATCAATAAAAAAGGGAAGAAAAATGCCTCCCTTCCTAGTACACCAGTGTGTAGCCGTATTGAAACTATTTCAAACGCAATCTTCGCTAGGTGAACCCATTTACCTTTCTTAAACCATGCCACGTTACGTGGTGGAGTTTGAGGGATTGCCAAGAACGCCACACCCGTGTCACTCAAGGGTTTGACGGTGTAAATTGAAAATAATCACGCTCATTGACTAGCGTAATTTCATGGCTGTCGCCAAGCTCATCTTTTAATTCATAAGCGGTAGGCATTCCACCTATTCCAGCGCCTAATACGACAATATGTGCCATGCTATAAAACTCCTTTGGGTTTTTGAAACCTTAATATGAAATTTCAGGGTACTTGTTTCGATACTATCACGAGGGAGGAAAGAATAAGATCATAAACAGCTTGTTTAGTCAATTAGAACAGTGTTTTCAGTCACTTATAAGGAATCACTAATATCCTGATATTTATTTATACCTAGCTATAATTCGGATTATAATCAACTCATGAAAACCTACTTAGTCGGCGGCGCCGTTAGAGACAAATTATTAAGCATTCCTGTCAAAGATAATGACTGGGTGGTAGTGGGCGCATCCCCCAAGGAAATGATCGCAGAAGGTTATACCGCTGTTGGCAAAGATTTCCCTGTTTTTTTGCACCCAAAAACACATGAAGAATACGCACTGGCGCGCACTGAACGAAAAACCGCCGCTGGTTATCACGGCTTTCAATTTCATGCGACAAGTGACGTCACTTTAGAAGAAGATGTTATGCGTCGCGACCTGACCATCAATGCACTTGCAGAAGATGAAAATGGCAATGTGATTGATTACGTCAATGGTCAGGCAGATTTAGAGAATCGTATACTGCGTCATGTATCCCCTGCTTTTGCCGAAGACCCTGTGCGTATTTTGCGCATTGCTCGATTCTCAGCTCGCTTCGCAAATTTAGGATTCACAGTTGCTGATGAAACCATGCAGTTAATGAAGGACATGGTTGAGCAAGGCGAGGTCGATGCACTGGTTGCTGAACGCGTGTGGCAAGAAACGGTTAAAGCACTAGCAGA
>CAZSXI010000170.1:0-5260 GCA_964611045.1 uncultured Cocleimonas sp.
TAGCCATAACGCACGCCATCAAAACGCGATAAGTTTGAGGATGCTTCTGCTGGCGCAATCACGTAATAAGATGGAATCGCCAAGTGCGTATTTGGCAAGCTAATCTCTACAATTTCAGCACCCAGTTTTTTGTATTCTTCGATTGCATCATTTACAACCTCAGCAACACCCGCATCCAAACCTTCGTCGAAGAATTCTTTGGGTAGACCAATTTTCAAGCCCCGCAAAGAATCATTAAGCGATGCCGACAACTCTGGCACATCGCGCTCAACCGATGTTGAATCTTTCGGATCAAAGCCCGACATCGTTTCAAGCACCATCGCACAATCCGCAGCTGATGTACCAAAGATTCCACCTTGATCCAAGCTCGAAGCATAAGCAATCATGCCAAAACGAGACACACGCCCGTAGGTTGGCTTGATACCTGTAATACCTGTTAAAGAAGCAGGTTGACGAATTGAACCGCCTGTATCAGTACCTGTAGCAACAGGTGCTAAGCGCGCAGCAACAGCAACCGCGCTTCCGCCTGATGAACCACCCGGTACACACTCTAAATCCCACGGGTTTTTTACTGCACCGTAAAATGAATTTTCATTCGATGAGCCCATCGCAAATTCATCCATATTAGTCTTACCCAACATCGGCATACCTGCCGCATTCAGCTTTTCAACCACGGTTGCGTTATAGGGAGCGATAAAATTATCCAGCATTTTTGAAGCACAAGAAGTACGCACACCATCGGTACAAAACAAATCTTTATGCGCCATTGGGATTCCTGTTAAAGCGCCTGCTGTACCTGCCGCGATTTGCTCATCAGCCGCTCTTGCACCTGCAAGCGCTTGCTCTTCTGTCACAGTGATAAAAGCATTTAGATCAGTATCGTATTTTGCGATGCGATCAAGGTAATATTGCGTTAATTCAACACTAGAAAAATCACCTGCTTTTAAACCCGCGCTTAACTCTGTTAGAGAACTGTTTATTAGAGACTTAGTTATCATTATATTATATCTCCCTTAATCCAACACTTTAGGCACAAGGAACAAACCTGCTTCGGTCAATGGCGCATTGCTCATTAACTTTTCGCGTTGATTTATCTCAGTCACCTCATCAGCACGCAAGCGTTGCATCGCATCTTGTGGGTGCGCCATTGGCTCAACATCATCAACATTCGCCGCATTCATCTGCTCAACCAATCCGAAAATATTGGATAGGTCTTGCGAGTATTGCTCGATGTTTTTTTCTTGAATAGAAAGCCGCGCTAAAAAGGCGATCTTTTTGACTTCATCAGGTGATAACGACATGGTGTTTTATCCGTGTTTAAGCTAATTTTTATAAGGCAGGGAATTTAACATATTGAGAGAGGACTTCAAAGAAAAAGTCCCCTCTCCCTAGCAGGCGGTGTCCTGAGCTTGTCGAAGGGGGGAGGGCTAGGGAGGGGGTAGAAAGCTCAAATATACTATTAGTTTTAAGCTCGTCCCCTCACCCCAGCCCTCTCCCCGAGGAGAGGGAGTTACAACTCTTTCGGGCGTAATATTTTTTCCAAGGTAGCCTCACACATAGTCAAATCTTTCCACACTGCATCCACAGTGACTTTAACAATATTGCCCGTGGTAAATAATTTCCCATTTTCTTGCTCAAACGCATTAGCATCACTAC
The DNA here is from genome assembly GCA_964611045.1 of uncultured Cocleimonas sp. GTDB lineage: Bacteria > Pseudomonadota > Gammaproteobacteria > Thiotrichales > Thiotrichaceae > Cocleimonas. The sequence continues at coordinate 1,657 of CAZSXI010000170.1, forward strand.
AAAAATGCAACAATAAATCTTCCATTGCAGGATTATGCCCAATCAACATAACGCTCTTGGTTGATTCTGGAAGCGCGCTCAAAATATGCAACAGTGTTATCACATAAGCCGCGTAAAACTCTTTATTCCAAACCACGCTTTCAAACGGAACACCCAGCTTATCGCATAAAGACTTACAGGTTTGTTTTGCTCTGATTGCGGGCGATGAAACCACCATCTCTGGCATCCAGCCCAAGCGATTTAATTCATCACCCATTTTTACCGCATCTGCAGCACCGCGATGACTTAAAGGACGATCAAAATCAGTCGGCGCACCGCTATTCCATGAGGATTTTGCATGACGGGCTAGGTAAATTGTTTTCTTCATTTTGATTTTTCCACCTCTTCAAGCAACCATTTTCGAAATGCCACAACTCTCGGTAATGTGGATTTAATTTTAGGACAAATAAAATAATAAGAATTATCCAACAGTATACGCGATTCAAAAGGCTGGGCTACAACCGGGGATAACCTCTTGCGAAAAAAAAACTGAATCCATCCTTGCATAATCCCCTGTTCCAAAACGGATACCTGCATCAATTGTAGGATAAAAACTATCAAAACCTCATACAAAACAGCAAAAAACAGGGGGGGTGGGTATTATATCTGATGTAGAATCCTCCCCCATGAATATACGCACACTACTCGACACTAAAATATCCCAAGCTTTGCAAGATGCAGGCGCTGAAAATGCACCCGCCGTGGTAAAAGCTTCTGCCCGACCTGAATTTGGCGATTATCAAGCCAATGGCATTATGGGTGCGGCTAAAAAGCTGAAAATGAATCCACGCGATTTAGCGACTAGAGTGTTGGAGAAACTCGACTTATCAGACATGGCTGACAAAGTTGAAATTGCTGGACCGGGATTTTTAAATATCCACCTAAAAAGGGAATGGCTGGCGGATAAAGTCGAATCGGCTTTAGCATCTGAAATGCTAGGCATGGAGAAAACCACAAACCCCCAAAACGTAGTCATTGATTATTCCGCGCCAAATCTTGCCAAAGAAATGCACGTGGGGCATTTGCGTTCTACCATTATTGGCGATGCAATGGCGCGAGTTTTAGATTACACCGGTCACAATGTTATCCGCCAAAATCATGTTGGCGATTGGGGTACGCAGTTTGGTATGTTGCTGACTTACATGGGCGAATTACAGGCACAAGATGGCGAATTATCGATGCAATTGTCTGATCTTGAAAAATTCTATCAAGCGGCAAAAATTCGCTTTGATAAAGATGAAGACTTCGCCCAAACAGCGCGTGAAAATGTGGTTAAACTACAGGCAGGCGACAAAGACTTCTTAAAACTGTGGAAGCAATTTATAGACACCTCACTCAATCATTGTGACGAAATTTATCAAACACTCAACGTGCTATTAACACGCGACGACGTAATGCCAGAAAGCGCCTACAACGATGATCTTCCACAGGTTATTATTGATCTTGATAAACAAGGCTTGTTGACCAAAGACCAAGGCGCACAGTGCGTGTTTATGGATGAGTTTAAGGGCAAAGACGATTCGATTATTCCGATGATTGTACAAAAAACAGACGGCGGGTATTTATATGCCACCACCGACCTTGCTGCCTTGCGTTATCGTCATAATAAGTTGAGCATGAACCGAGGTTTATATTTGGTAGATGCGCGTCAAAGCTTGCACTTAAAACAAGTTTTCACCGCAGGTAAAAAAGCAGGCTTCGTACCCGAAAGCACTCAGCTAGAACACATGGCATTTGGCACCATGATGGGCAAAGACGGCACGCCGTTTAAAACCCGCGACGGTGGCACGGTAAAATTGATTGATCTTCTTGATGAAGCACAGCAACGCGCCTTTGATTTGGTCACAAAAAAGAACCCAGACCTTGACGAAGCCAGCCGTAAAAGCATCGCTAAAACAGTCGGCATCGGCGCAGTTAAATACGCTGACCTTAGCAAAAATCGTACCTCCGATTATATTTTCAACTGGGACACTATGCTCAGTTTTGAAGGTAATACTGCGCCGTATTTGCAATATGCTTATGCGCGAATTCAAAGTATTTTCGCTAAGGCGGGTGATATAAATTCAGATGCGAAAATATCATTAATTGAACCCGCTGAGCGACAACTTGCCAGCAAATTATTACAGCTATCAGAAGCCATAGAAATTGTCGCTAAAGAAGGCACGCCTAATCTACTGTGTAATTACCTGTTTGAATTAGCCGGTAACTTTATGACGTTTTACGAAGCCTGCCCGATCATGAAAGCGGATGAAGAGGTTAAGCAAAGTCGTTTAAGGTTAGCGCAATTAACGGCTGATACGCTGCAAACAGGTTTGGGATTATTGGGTATTGATGTGATGGAGAGGATGTAGGTTTTCCCTAGCCTAGCCTAAATAAAAAAATCCCCTCCACCTAGCAGGGGGAGGGCTAGGGAGGGGGTAGAAAGGTCGAGCAATATAGTATATTCAGAGCTTCTACCCTCTCTCCAACTCTCTCCCTGCTAGGGAGAGAGGGCTTACCTTAGCTTACCGATTGGGAATTAAGGTATTTTTAACTATCGCTACCGACGCCCACGAAAGGGCAATACCCGCATCGGTGCCGCCATATCATTGATATCACGTGTCATCAGGTTGATATTTTTAGACATTCCTCCAACGCTCAAAGTCATTTTACCCACACTTTGATTCATGCCTGTAACATTCACATCCATGTGATGAAGCGTCTTATCCATTTGCGCCAATATTCTGCGAATCGTCAGAATATTTCCATCCATACCCGCCACGCTAGTACTCAATTTTAAAATATCAGGTTGCATAAATGCAACCGACTGAGTAAGCGTCGTCATATCACTTCGTACCGAAGTGAAATCATTGCCAATTGAACCCACCTCTTTAGCCACAATGCGAAAATCCCCACGCATTGCTTTTATATCTCCCGACATATCCGCCATGTGCTCAGTAATATTGCTCATGCTACTGGTCAATGTCCAAATTAAAAAGAACATTGCTAAAGCCAAAATAAGTAAGCCTATAACAGAAAAACGGATAATCTGTGTAGTGCGTTTAGCTATACGAAGTGTAAAAACTTCACGTTTTTGCATTGCCGAATTAAAATCATCCATGCCCTGACGGAATTCTTCCATCATCACACTATTTATGTCGTTCTTGCTGGATGCCATACGGTTTTTCTAGTTTAGAATTGAGGGCTAGAAAGTATAACTGTTTCAAGGGGGCCTGTGGAAAATTTAAAGCCTTAGAAAACCTTTGATTTTTTACCTATCCTTCTCTAAAGCCATCAATTTCAAGTACAAATCGGCAAAAAAAGGGGGAGGTGGATACAATAATTTAATGACTTTAGACCCATTTTAAATACAAAATAGAGTTTTTAGAGACTTTTAGCGCCCAATAGACTTATTTTAGCTATTTATTCAAGTCCACCCCCCCTCTTTTATGCCGATTTGTACGAGAATTTGACGCCTACAGTAAAAGAATAACCTGAAAACCTCAGCATTTTTCGCTACAATCCGCCTGCAAAATAATAAGTATTGTCCCGATAGCTCAGCAGGATAGAGCGGCCCCCTCCTAAG
>CAZSXI010000171.1:0-5240 GCA_964611045.1 uncultured Cocleimonas sp.
AATATTGCAGAAATTAAACAAAGGCTTGCCTTTGTTTTTTTCGCTTTGATTGTATATAGAATTGGAACATTTATTCCCATCCCTGGTGTAAATCCTGCTGCTTTACAGCAATTTTTCGATCAGAATACAGGCACCATTCTTGGTGTTTTTAATATGTTTTCTGGTGGTGCTTTAGAGCGTTTAAGCGTATTTGCACTAGGTATTATGCCTTATATCTCTGCATCAATTATCGTGCAGTTAATGACGCATGTTATACCAAGTTTGAAGCAACTAAAGAAAGAAGGTGAGTCAGGTAAACGTAAAATAACGCAATACACACGTTACGGTACAGTTGCATTGGCGTTGTTTCAGAGTATTGGTATTTCATTAGCTTTAGGTGGTCAAGACCTAGGCGGTGGACAAACCATAGCGTTACATCCAGGGCTCGGTTTTACAATTACAACAGTTGTATCTTTAGTTACGGGTACATTGTTCCTGATGTGGTTGGGTGAGCAGATTACGGAACGTGGAATTGGTAATGGTATCTCGCTAATTATTTTTGCTGGTATCGTAGCTGGACTACCAACGGCGATAGGTGGAACATTAGAGTTAGCTAGTAACGGTGAACTATCACCTGCATTTGTTATCATCTTGTTAGCACTTGCTATTTTAGTAACGGCATTTATAGTTTTTGTAGAGCGTGGTCAAAGGCGCATTACCGTGAATTACGCTAATCGTCAACAAGGTAGAAAAATGGCTATGGGTCAATCTAGCCATCTACCATTGAAGTTAAATATGGCTGGTGTAATACCCCCTATATTTGCTTCTAGTATTATCTTATTTCCTTCTAGCTTGGGTCGATGGGCATCTGAGGGAAGTGGGTCAGGATGGCTAAGTGATTTTGTAGCATTGTTACAGCCGGGTCAGCCTCTCTATGTTTTATTCTATGGCTTAGCCATAGTATTTTTTACTTTCTTTTATACAGCACTAGTCTTTAATTCTCGTGAAACTGCTGATAATTTGAAGAAAGCAGGTGCTTTTATTCCAGGTATTCGTCCTGGTAGAGAGACATCTAAATACATTGATGGTGTTATGACAAGACTAACTTCGGTTGGTGCAATATATATAACACTCGTTTGTTTGTTACCAGAATTTTTGATTCTGGGTTGGAATGTGCCATTTTATTTTGGTGGTACATCATTGTTAATTATTGTTATTGTGGTTATGGATTTTATTGCTCAACTCCAATCACACATGATGTCGCATCAGTATGAAGGCTTGATGAAAAAAGCAAACTTCAAAGCTGGCGGCAAAAAGGGAAAGTCTAAATAGACTTTCTTTTAAGAATATTTATTAGAGGTTTAACTCATGAAGGTTCGTGCTTCCGTAAAAAAAATGTGTCGTAATTGTCGCATCGTAAAACGTAAAGGCATTGTACGTGTTATATGTACAGATCCACGCCATAAGCAGCGTCAGGGTTAAGATGTTTTTTTTATTGATTAACACTGCATTATCGGGTATTGTTGCCCGCTTTTCTAAGCAGTCTGGAGAGTTTTGATGGCTCGTATTGCGGGTATTAATGTCCCTGAACACAAACATGCGGTAATAGCTTTAACATCTATTTACGGTATTGGTAGAACTCGCGCGGCTAGCGTTTGTACTGAAGCTAAAGTTGCTCCAGATTCAAAAATTAGTGCGCTTTCTGAAGATGAAGTTGAACGTATTCGTAGTGAAGTTGGAAAATTCATGGTTGAAGGTGATCTTCGACGTGAAGTTTCAATGAATATTAAGAGTTTGATGGATCTTGGTTGCTACCGTGGTATTAGACATCGTCGTGGTTTACCACTACGTGGTCAACGTACAAAAACAAATGCGCGTACTCGTAAAGGGCCACGTAAACCAATTCGTAGATAATATTTTAAACAAATAAGTCAGATGGCTTATTTGTTTTAATTAGATAAATAGGTACTGAAAGATGGCAACTGCCTCTAAATCACGTAAAAAAGTTAAAAAGTCAGTAAGTGATGGGATAGCGCATATTCATGCGTCGTTTAACAACACCATTATTACAATTACTGATCGTCAAGGTAATGCTTTAGCATGGGCAACTGCTGGAGGTTCAGGCTTCCGTGGTTCTCGTAAAAGCACGCCCTTTGCTGCGCAGGTAGCAGCTGAAAAAGCAGGTGAAGCTGCGAAACAGTTTGGATTGAAAAATCTAGATGTTCATGTTAAAGGGCCAGGTCCTGGACGTGAATCTGCTGTTCGTGCTTTGAATAATATCGGATATAGAATAACTAACATTATTGATGTAACACCAATACCTCATAATGGATGTCGTCCTCCAAAAAAGCGTCGCGTTTAGTCGCACAATCCGTAGTTCGGGAGAAATAATATGGCCAGATATATTGGACCAAAATGTAAATTAATGCGTCGTGAAGGAACAGATCTTTATTTGAAAGGTCGTGGTCGTTCACTAGAAAATAAATGTAACCTTGAGAAGATACCAGGTGTTCACGGCGAACGTCGTACACGTTTATCTGATTATGGTATTCAATTACGTGAAAAGCAGAAAGTACGTCGTATTTACGGTGTATTAGAAAAGCAATTCCGTAATTACTTTAAAGAAGCGGTGCGTCTTAAAGGTTCTACAGGTGAGAATCTTCTTCAATTGCTAGAGTGTCGCTTAGATAACGTAGTTTATCGTATGGGATATGCATCTACTCGTGCTGAAGCGCGTCAGTTAGTTAGCCATAAGGCTATCCATGTAAATGGTTCTTCTGTCAATATTGCGTCTTACCAAGTTAAGGCTGGTGATATTGTTTCTGTTCGTGAAAAGGCGAAGAAGCAGATCAGAATCCAAGATTCAATTTCAGTAGCTGATCAAGTTGTCTTCCCTGAGTGGGTTGAAGTCGATATGAAAAAATTAGAAGGTACATTCAAAGTCGCTCCAGAGCGTGATGAGTTGCCAGCAGAGATTAATGAATCCCTTATTGTTGAACTTTACTCTAAGTAATTTTTCTTTTAGCAATACACTATTAAGCTATTGAGGTTAATATTTTGTCTAACTCAACTGATTTACTAAAACCACGTAATATTCAAGTCAAAGACTTGGGTAACTATACATCTAAAATTATTTTAGAGCCTTTAGAGCGTGGGTTTGGACATACTTTAGGTAATGCATTACGCAGAATCTTACTGTCTTCTATACCTGGCTGTGCTGTTACTGAAGCAAAGATTACAGGTGTTGAGCATGAATACACTGCTGTTGAAGGCGTTCAAGAAGATGTTGTTGATATTCTTTTAAACTTAAAGAAGTTAGCTTTCCGCCTAAACGCAAAAGATGACGTATGGTTAGATATACGTAAAAAAGGTCCTTGCACTGTGACAGCGGCTGATATTCAGTTAGATCATGATGTTGAGATCGTTGATCCTGATGCTGTTATTTGTACAATCACTACTGATTACGAAATTGAGATGTCTATTCGTGTTGAAACAGGTCGCGGTTACCAACCTGCTTCTGTACGTCGTGGTCCAGATTCACCAGAACTTCCTTTAGGAACATTACTTCTTGATGCTTCTTTCAGCCCTGTTTCTCGTGTTTCTTACGATGTTGAAAGTGCACGTGTTGAAAATCGTACTGATTTAGATAAGTTGATCATTGAATTGCAAACTGATGGTTCGATTGATGCTGAAGAGACAATCAGTGATGCGGCGACAATACTGCATGAGCAATTAGCTGTATTCTTCGACCTTACTATTATCGAAGCTGAGCCAGAAGTTGAGCCAGAGCCAGAGATTGATCCAGTATTATTACGTCCGGTAGATGATTTAGAGCTTACTGTACGTTCTGCAAACTGTTTGAAGGCAGAGCAGGTTTATTATATTGGTGATTTAGTTCAGAAAACTGAAGTTGAGTTACTGAAGACACCTAATCTGGGTAAGAAATCGTTAACAGAGATTAAAGATATTCTTGCATCACACGGTTTAACATTAGGAGCTAGGCTTGAAAATTGGCCACCTGCTTCTATAGATAGTTCAGATACGAGAGTTGCTTAAGTTTTTCTTAATCATCCTATCTGAATAAATATAACGAATATTAAGGTTTAAAAAATGCGTCATCGTAAAATAGGTCGACAACTAAGTCGTAACAGCAGTCATCGTAAAGCAACCTTGCAGAGTTTGTCAGTTGCATTAATTAAGCATGGTGCAATCAAAACTACAGTTGCTAAGGCAAAAGAGCTTCGTCGTGTAGCTGAACCTTTAGTTACACGTGCAAAAGTTGATTCAGTACATAACCGTCGTACAGCATTTGCACGTTTACGTGATAAAGAGTGCGTTGGTTTATTATTTAATGAACTAGGTCCTCGTTATAAAGAGCGCCCAGGTGGTTACACTCGTATTATTAAGTGTGGTTATCGCCCTGGCGATAATGCGCCTATGGCTTATATTGAGTTTGTCGATAGACCAGAGCCAGCTGCAGAATAATTAGAAGCATAAAAAATACTAAAAAAGCCAAGACTCGTTCTTGGCTTTTTTATGTCAAAGTTTTATAGGTAAAATGGCTTCTCCTTTTATCAAAATTCCAGAAGTTTCATTGTTGTTTTCATTAAAGTTAAATACTCTGAATTTCATGCCAGCCCATTGTTCTAGTTCAGTAGTGCAACTTGCTATTTTATCCGTAGAAATATAAATAGTATTTTGTGGCGCCATGCAAGTGGCAAATACGACGTACAATTTCTTTATTGGGGGTTGTTGATGCCACAAGTTTTTATCCTTTGATAAGTATCATTGACACAATTTAGTAAACCATTACACTTATAGTTTTAATATGAGACCTTTGCACGAGTCAGTGGCGAAAGAAAAATGGGCTAAAATTTTACTGATTGAGGCGGGAAATGAAGCTAATAACGGGTTATTAGCAAGTTTTCAACGAAAAGCAGTGAATTTTTAGTCATTTTTACTCGTCATCTGATTCGTGCAAAGGTCTCAATATACATACTGAAGGCACCTCTATTAATTAGGTATTTCTTCTGCAAGACTACAAGCTATCATATCCTAGGCGCACTTCGCAGAAAATGCTAATTCCCTTTACAAGAAGTTCACAACGGAGATGATAGTTTGTAGCCTTGCCCTGCGGGGCTTAGTCAAAAACTCAGGCTATGCATAACTGAGTTATCCGTTTAAAAGCAAACGGTAAGCTCATTAAACTCGTTGTTGTAACTTTTTGACAGGTCTAGACATGACTTCAAAGTTACGCCTAG
>CAZSXI010000172.1:0-5193 GCA_964611045.1 uncultured Cocleimonas sp.
TCAATAAAAATAATTACTTATAAATATATTATGATTCAAATTATAGCAGGTCTTTCTGGAGCCTTTCTGATTGTAGGCACTCTTTTATGGCTGATACACCGAGAAAGAAAAAAGAATCGTTATTCTCCATTCACTGAAAAAACACTCCGTAGCCCCGGACATACCTTAAGTATCGAGTTAGATGATTTAACTGACTCCTTCTTATTCCCACTAATATTAATGGCATTCATTCCACTTATCTATTTTTTGGCAATTCCTGAGAACACTAATCTATTAACACATGCTTTTAGTGCTATTTTTATATTACCTATAATAGTTTTAGTTTTTATTCATTCTCAAAAAACCTTCACTAAAATACAAAAAGTCCGTTTAGGTCTATTTGGGGAAATATACACAGGTCAAGAGTTAAACTATCTCATGAGACAAGGTGCTTGGGTATATCATGATATACCTTACAAGTATGGAAATATTGATCATGTAGTTATTTCTAAAGCTGGGATTTTTGCCATAGAAACTAAAGCTGTAAGTAAACCTACAAATAAAAATGGGGGTAAAGATGCTACCGTCTTTATCACAAAGAAGTCGATCAAATTTCCTCACTACACTACCTCGGATCCTATTAATCAAGCAAAACGACATGCAGACTATCTCAATAAATCTTTTTCTAGATTATTAACAAGAACAGGTTGTCCAGTTTATTCCGTTGTGGCATTACCTGGGTGGAATGTAGTTAAAGAAAATAAAAATGAAAAGGATGGGTTTTTAGTCATTAACCCTAAAAGAGGAGATTGGTTAAAAAAATATTTAAACCAAAAAGAAAGACTTAATAAAAAGGAATTGGTATTAATAGTGGATAAAATTGAAGGCTTAGCCCGAAGTGTTGAAGCAAAATCGAATATTACCGATCCCGATGCAAAAAGAAACTACAGTTTCTTTTTGCATCGTAAACATGAGGAATACAAATTGTAAGCTTAACTAATAGTTTTTCTATAATGCCTTACTAACAATCTCAAATACATCCCCAGACAACCCATCCTGCCCTTTAATCCTTTCAAGCTGCTCGCGCATCAATCCTGAGCGCCCAGCTTCATAATGTCGCCAATTCATCAGCGCACGTACCATTCTTGACGCCACCTGCGGATTAAGTTTATCCAGCTCTAAAACACGACTCGCATGAAATTCATAACCAGAACCATCGGCATTATGGAAGTTAACGGGGTTGCCCACAGAAAATGCACCAATTAACGAGCGCACTTTGTTTGGGTTTTTAATACTAAAAAGTTTGTGATTCATTAAGGTTTTCACGTTATCTAATGTATCAGGCAGGCTTGAGGTGGCTTGCATGACAAACCATTTATCCATCACCAAAGTATCGTGTTGCCACTTTTGTTCGAAATCTGCCAAGGCTTGATCGCGTTGCGGGCAGTTGATATTGATGAGTACCGCTAGAGCCGACAATGTATCTGTCATGTTTTTTGAATCAGAAAACTGCTGATAACATTGTTCGTGAATGCTTGGGTCGTTGATTTTACCTAAGTAATTCAAGCAGACATTTTTAAGGCGACGTTTACCGATACTGGCAGCGTCGATTGCATACTCGCCCTGTTCTTGTAAGTTTTCGTAGGTTTTCTCAAGCATTAAACGTAAGCCTTGCGCTATGCTTTTAGCTAAAAACGTGCGTACTTCGTGAATGGCTTCTGGGTCAGCTTGCTCTACCATTTCTGCTAGATCAGTTTCTGACGGTAAAGTAAGTGCTTCTGCGCGCAGAGCGTGGTCTAAAGTATCGTTTTCTAATACTTGTTGATAAGCATCGATGACTTTTGGTTCTACACCCATCGCATCACCGTTTTCACGGGCTTGTAACATTTCTAGCAATAGGGTTTTAGCTAAGCGTTGACTCGCTTCCCAGCGATTAAAGCTATCTTGATCGTGCCCCATTAAGAAAATCGTTTCGTCAATGCTGTAATCGTAATTGAGTTTTACGGGTGCTGAGAAATCACGCAATAATGAGGGCAGTGGTTTTTCTGTTATGTTCTCAAAAGTGAAACTTTGTTGTGCTTCTGTTATCTGGATAGTTTCCGCATGAACTTCTTTACCTTCGCTATTTAACAAGCCAAGTTCGATAGGAACTAAAACAGGTTTTTTCGTACCATCATCATCCTTATAACTTTGGCTAAAATGTAAAGTACACGTTTTTGCATCGGCATCATAATCCATACTGGCATCAACCATCGGTGTGCCTGATTGGTCGTACCAATTTTGCATTTGGCTTAAATCAATATTATTTGCATCTGCCATAGCCGCAAGAAAGTCTTCTGTTGTTACTGCTTGCCCATCATGGCGTTCAAAATACAAATTCATACCTTTACGAAAACCATCTTGCCCCAGTAAAGTATTGTACAAACGCACCACTTCTGCGCCTTTTTCATACACTGTCATGGTGTAGAAGTTATTGATTTCCATGAATGATTGCGGACGAATTGGGTGCGCCATTGGGCTGGCATCTTCGGCAAACTGATGGGTTCTCAACATACGCACGTCTTCGATACGCTTTACTGCACGTGAATGTAAATCAGCGGTAAATTCTTGATCTCTAAAAACAGTTAAGCCTTCTTTTAAGCTCAACTGAAACCAATCGCGACAGGTAACACGATTGCCCGTCCAGTTATGGAAATATTCGTGACCAATAACGGCTTCGATATTGATGTAATCATTATCGGTTGCTGTCTCAGGGCTGGCAAACACAAGCTTAGAGTTAAACACATTCAAGCCCTTATTTTCCATCGCGCCCATGTTGAAATCATCGACCGCTACGATCATGTAAATATCTAAATCGTATTCTAGCCCGAAGCGCTCTTCATCCCACTGCATCGCACGTTTGAGCGATTGCATAGCGTGATCACACTTATCGATATTGTGTGCTTCGGTATAAATCTCTAGCTTTACGTTTTTACCCGATGCGGTGGTGTAGCTGTCGCTCACGTGTTCTAAATCACCTGCAACCAAAGCAAATAAATACGCGGGCTTTTTGAAAGGGTCTTGCCACTTTGCAAAGTGCCTGCCATTTTCTAGATCACCCGAATCTATTAAATTACCGTTAGAAAGCATCACAGGGTTGGATTTTTTATCGCCACGAATCGTGGTGGTGAATTTACCCATCACATCAGGGCGATCTAAAAAGTAGGTGATTTTACGAAAACCCTGTGCCTCACACTGAGTACAAAAGTTGCCACTGGATTGATACAAACCTTCGAGTGAGGTATTTGTCTGCGGATAAATTTTAGTGGTTATCACCAGCGTAAATTCATCCGCCAGATTCGACAAAGTCATGCCCGAATCGGTGAGTTTATAATCCCCCTTTTCTAGCTCATACCCATTGATTGCAATGCGTTCTAGCTCAAGCTCTTCACCAAACAAATCTATATCAGTCAGTGACGATTCTTGGTTACGTTTGTAATCAACCGAAGCTGTTACTAAGGCATGGTCATCTTCTAAATCAAAAACCAGATCGACAGTATCAATCCAAAATGCAGGTTGTTGGTAATCTTTAAGGTAAATGGTTTTGGCTTCGGCGTGTTTCATAGAGTTTTTTCTTTATTTAAGTCACTAAAAAATGACTTTTAACTAGGATAATAGGGAGGAGTGATGATAACTTATTCCTAAGAGGCTGTCCGAGAATGGTAAGGGTAGCGAAAATTTGCCAGATTAGTGCCTATCTTTCATTCAAATGAGGAGAATGGTTGTTCCCTTTGACGAATTTAAAGGGAAAATAGGTGCAATCAAGTGATTTACAGTAGCTTATTCCATTCTCGGGCAGCCTCCCACAACAGAACAATTAACCAAAGGAAGAACGAAAAAATATGAAGTTATTAAATAAAAAAACAGTAATCACCGCAATCTGTTGCACTATGCTGAATGTACCTGCGTATTCAGATGATGAGGCGCTGTCAGTCTCAGTAACACGTCTATCAGCAGAGGCGGCACTGACAGTTGCCAAAGCCGCGATGCTTGAATGTCGCAAGCAAGGTTATCAAGCAACGGCGACGGTTGTTGATAAAAATGGCATTATCCAAGCCGTAGTACGCGATACTTTAGCGCCACCTGTTTCGATTGGTATCAGTAAAGCCAAAGCTTACACCTCAATTAACTTTACCGCCGATACCTCAAGCATGGAATCACGCCAAAATTCAGCGGTGGGTAATTTTGAAGGGGTTCTTATGTCTGCCGGTGGAGTGGTGATTAACGTGGGTGGCATAATTTATGGTGCTGTTGGCGTAAGCGGAGCGCCTTCTGGCGTTACCGACGAGGCTTGTGCTAAAGCAGGTATTGCAGCCATTGCCGAAGAGCTTGAAATGGCAGATTAGGTCATTTATAAATATCTACAGAGTAATTCATGCTCTGCAGATATTTAAAACGGTCATCTTGTTCTGCGATGATTATTCTGACACCAATGCCAGTAAGTTAAGAAAAAAATCCCCTCCACCTAGCAGGGGGAGGGTTAGGGAGGGGGTAGAAAGTTCGACTATAGTGCCATCTTTGAACCTCTACCCTCTCTCCAACTCTCTCCCCTTCGACAGGCTCAGGACACCGCCTGCTAGGGAGAGAGGGCTTAACTTACTGGCATTTATTCTGACACCTTACCCCGCAATGATTTAGTTTGTCCTTTTCTCTTTTTACTATCCAATCTTCTTAATTTTGAGCCCTTTGTGGGTCGAGTCGGTCGCCTAGTTTTTTGAACGGTTGATACGGTTTTGATCAGTGTTTGCAAACGCGCTAACGCATCCGCCCTATTCTTTTCTTGGGTACGAAACTTTTGAGCCTTTATTATTAATACACCGTCTTTGGTGATGCGCTTATCTTTCAAGCTTAATAATCGTTCTTTGTAATAAAGCGGTAACGATGAAGCATCAATATCAAAGCGTAAATGTATCGCTGATGAAACCTTATTGACGTTTTGCCCACCCGCACCTTGCGCACGAATAGCTGATAATTCAATTTCATCATCTGGGATGGAAACATTGTTGGAGATCACTAACATAACAGCAGTTTAGCTTAATATTTAGAGTCCACCCCCCCTGTTTTTTACTGATTTGTAATTAATAACAGCTTATTTTAAATACAAAACAGCAAAAAACAGGGGGGATGGAATACTAAAAATACTCTTTTTATCGTCCACCTCCCCCTTTTTTGACG
>CAZSXI010000173.1:0-5191 GCA_964611045.1 uncultured Cocleimonas sp.
GTTGGTTTTGGGATTAGCTTTACACCTGCGCGTGCATACATATCTTTTAGCAATAAAACGGTACGCCCTGTGTCTTCATTGCTTTGCGCGTAGACCAATTCAAATTCTAAGTCTTTGCCCTCAGCATTCTCTAAAACTCCGTCACCATTTCTATCTTCAAAACCGGCTTCTTTTAAGAGTGATTTTGCTTTTTGCAAATCAGGTTTACGTGGGCTTAGGCTTTTATCATGCTGTTTGCTTCGAGGGCTAAAGGGGCTCATCGCCACTTCGGCAAAACCCAAATAAATGTCTTTATTAATTTTTTCTCGATCGGTTAAATACGTCATTGCTTGGCGAACGCGCTTGTCTGCAAAGATGGTTTTTTTACCGTCTTTTAACTGATTCCAAGCGAGGTATGAATAGCCAGCTGTAGGTGCCATATATTCAAAATTATGACTAATACTTTTAATCTGCTCATCATCTTTAAGCTTTTTGTACTCTACAGGGCGTGCGCTATAAGCATCTAAATCACCGTTTCTATAGGTAGTTAAACGCGCACTGGCATTTTCGATGACGCGCCATACGATTTTGTCATACGGTGGTTGAACTGCACCCCAGTAGCGTGAGTTTCTCACTAAATCCACACCACCAGCATCTGATGACCAGTTTTCCGGATCAGGCAGCTTGTAAGGTCCACTACCCAGCAATAAACCTTTTGAGGTGTTAAAAGCCTCTAAATCACCCAAATATTTTTCATAAAAATGCTTGGGGAGTATTTCCATTCCACCCGCCATACCTAGCGCTTCAAAATAAGGTCGTTTAAAGGTAAATACAACTTCATGTTTGCCTATCGCTTTAACCGATTCGATAGGCTCAAAATAAGCTTGTTGTGCAGGGGCTTTAATATCTTTATTGAAAGTAAAATCAAAGGTGAAAACCACATCTTCTGATGTCATCGGCTCACCGTCTGAGAAAACAATATTTTCATGCATTTGAAAAGTAATCACTAAACCATCATCACTGATTGTCCATGATTTTGCTAATAAACCTGTTTGCTCAAGTGAATCTGGGTTTCGTGTTACTAACGATTCAAGAACATAATTATGTACCTGCGATGTTTGGGCTTCATTTGCAACTAAAGGCGTTAATGTTTTAAGGGTTGCTGTAAATGAGTTTATTTTCCAATCACCCGATGCAAAGTCTTCTTTTTGAGTTGCAGCATAAGCACGCTTGAAGGATTCTGGCACACCACTTCCTTTCTTCGTATTCCCACTAGCAACTAACGCGCCCTGCTCTATTTTATTTTCTAAGCCTGCCAGTGAAGAACGCAAACCCCCAATATCTTTTGACTGAGCAGAAAATGACTGCTCTAGCTTTGATAATTTATCCCATTGACGATCAACTTGGTACATTGCCAGTAATAGAAGAAATATTATAAGCGTTAGAAAGGTATAAAGAATAAAGTCTTTAGAAGAAAGTCGTTTTTGCATAGTGGTTTCTTTTTAAAATGGGTTTAGTTACACGCGCAGTTTGAATTTATCACAGACACGTGAATATAGGTAAATTACAGACAAAAAAAAGCCACTGTGCATAAATGCACAGTGGCTTTTTTTGAAAGCGAAAACTTATTAACGCTTTGAGAACTGAGTTGCACGACGTGCTTTGTGCAAACCCACTTTCTTTCTTTCAACTTTACGTGCATCACGTGTCAAAAACCCTGCTTTCTTAAGCGTTCCACGTAGACCTTCGTCATACTTAAGCAATGCTCTTGAAATACCAAGGCGAATCGCGCCAGCTTGACCACTATCTCCACCACCTTTCACTGTGACCATAAAGTCAAAGTTCTTATCATTCTCTGTAGTAACCAAAGGTTGCTTAAGAATCATGTGAGCCGTTTCACGACCGAAGTATTCTTCAAGTGGTAATTTATTGATAACGATTGACCCAGTACCTTTGCTCATAAATACACGAGCTGAAGATGACTTACGTCGACCTGTTCCATAATATGTAGTAGTTGCCATTATAGTATTTCTCTAATCTCTTTTATTTATTACAGTTCTAAAGCGATAGGCTGTTGAGCTTGATGATTATGCTCTGTACCAGCGTATACTTTTAATTTTCTGTACATGTCACGCCCTAAAGGACCTTTAGGTAACATACCTTTTACAGCTAACTCAAGTACGCGCTCAGGTTTGTGAGCAATTAACTTTTCAAAGTTAGTTGATTTCAAGTTACCAATGTAACCCGTACTTCTGTAGTACATTTTATCTTTTGCTTTATTACCCGTTACACGGATTTTTTCAGCATTAATGATAACGATGTAATCACCTGTATCTACGTGAGGTGTGAATGTAGGTTTATGCTTACCGCGCAAACGATGAGCAACTTGACTTGCAAGACGACCTAATGTTTTGCCGTCTGCATCTACTACAAACCAATCGCGTTTTACTTCAGCAGGTTTTGCACTAACTGTTGTTCCCATTTCAATTCTCCAGAAATGAAGGTGTGTTCACTATAATTAGTGATAAAGCGTTAAAGGGCTTAATCAATAATCTTAAATTTGGTTTAAATCAAGCTACTCGGTATTTATAACAAAGTGACCCGTTTCAAAGAACGCGGTATTTTATGAGAATCTCACCCATGATACAAGCAGTAGTTTAAATTAATTTCACTATTTTTCTAAATAAATAGCATTTAAACTGCTTTCTTTTCAAGAAAAGTTAAAAATATGTCTCAACACCTAAAAGGTCTACTCATAACACTGTTAGGTGTATTTATACTTAGCCCCGATGCATTGTTAATTCGCCTTGCCGATTCCGACACTTGGACAATCCTATTTTGGCGTGGATTGCTATTCGCTTTTGGCATTGCATTAATCATCTTCATCACCTACCGCAGTAACACCGTTAAACAATTCAAACGCATTGGCAAGCGCGGTTTAATACTAGGCTTTCTCTTTGGACTAAGCACAATATTTTTTGTCATAGGCGTTCAACACACCAGTATCGCAAATGCATTGGTCATTATTAGCACCTCACCTGTATTTGCAGCTTTACTCAGTTGGGCATTCCTCAAAGAAAAAACCAATCTACGTACATGGATAACCATGTTCATCATTATTGGTGCAACCAGCGCGATAATGCTTAATAGCTTTAAACACGGCGGATTTTGGGGCGACATGAGCGCATTGGCTACTTCGGTACTATTAGCCATCAACTTCACCATCACTCGTCAAGCTAAAGATATCAATATGATTCCTGCGATGGCGATTGCAGGCTTAACCACAACCGCTATTTCTGCCATTGTTATTGCATTAACAGCAAGCCCGCTCCTATTAGAAGCGCCTGCAATCCCTCATGTATTGCTGATGGGACTAGTGATGACATTGGCTTTTTCACTGATTACTTTAGGCCCTCGCTATATGCCTGCAGCAGAAGTGGGAATGATTATGCCATTGGAAACTGTTTTTGGTGCGTACCTTGCTTGGGTGTTTTTAAGCGAAGCACCTTCTAATCATGTAGTGATTGGTGGCGGAATTATTATGTTCACGCTAATCATTCATGCGTGGTTTACGCTTAGAACACCCGTTAAAAGTGCTTAGAATTAGGCTTTTTCAATGCCACCTCCCCTGTTTTTTGCTGTTCTGTACAAGGGAATGCGTGTTTTTTGATTACAAAACAGCAAAAAATAACGGGGGGTGGACATTAATAAATGCTACTTTCAACCTAACTTCCCAGTAAATTTAGCACTCCAAAGGTTTTTTGCTATTGGCGATGCAATCTTGATAAGCAAACGCTCAACGACACCTTTCCCCGCCTGTAGCCGATACATATTTTTATTCACTTTAAAGTATTCAAGCACGTAGGTTGGATTGAGATACGAAACTCAGCAAGCTATGATTCATAATTGGAGTAAAAAGAAACTTCCGAAAACATTTGGGTGTTAAAAAAATCATACCAACAGAACCTAACTTTTCTGTTAGTACACCAATTTTAAACCAGCTCATGAAGGAATTTTAGTTAAGCTACGCTAAGATTAAAAAATAATGCTGGATCAAGATTAAACTTACTGGATAACTTAGTAATGTGCTCTTTTGTTAGATTTCTTTTTCCGTTTAAAATCATAGACACAAGTGACTTTGAGCCAATTTCAGTTTTAAAGTCTGCAAGTGTTAAATTATGCTGATCCATTAGCACCCTAAGTACAGATATTTCCTGACTTGCATTGTTTACCTCTTTATCAAAAGTGATAATATCCTTTTGGGTTGACTCATATTTCTCTACCGCTCTTGAAATAATGTCTATCAAGTCATTCAAAGGGTCGTCTAGTGTATCTTTTGCCTTTGAGAATAAATGCTCTATTGTTTCAAGCGCATCTTGATGATCTTGCTCTGTTTTAATGTGTAAAATATTTGATGCTTCTGAGGCGAACCCTAGAAAAGAGCTAGTTAAAGTTTCTGGTTTTAAAGCTAACATTATATTTCTCCTTTCTTATATCTCTGGGTCAGTTTGTCATATTCAGGATGAGTAACAATATGTTTCACAAAAACTTTTTGAGTCGCAAAAAGTATGGCTACGATTAGTCTTAAATTGTTACCACCAATATCTATAATCCACCATTTATCTTTGTATTTAAAATTATCTAGCGAAGAGAAAGTTTCTTTCAGTATTTGCGGCGTTTGAAACGCACCTTTTCTAAGCACATTATAAACGTCAATGATTGCTTCTCTATCATTAGGATATTTTACTGACGCCTCTGAAAATGGTTTCTTTGAAATGACATGCACAATTTTTTGCTCTTCGCTTACATAATGTGAACTATATCACCTCCCTTGCTTGTTTACAATATGTGAACTACTTGCACGGATAAGCCATTATGTGTGGTTTACGCTTAGAACTACCTGTAAAAATTACTTAGAATTTGGTTTTTTTAATGCCACCCCCCCCTATTTTTCGGTGTTTTGTACGAAGAAATGTGTGTTTTTTGATTATAAAACAACATAAAAGAAGGAGGTGACAATAATAAACACTACTTTTAACCTGAATTTTTGATTACAAATGCAAACGTAGATTGGGCTGAGGCACGAAGCTCAACGGAATTGATTAGATTGAGATTTGTTGGGCTTCCTAGCGTCAGCCTATGAAAATAAATACTCTCATTGAGCTTCTTGCAAAACTCTAAGCTTGACTAAAGCTTAAACCAGCCCAACTTT
>CAZSXI010000174.1:0-5189 GCA_964611045.1 uncultured Cocleimonas sp.
AAAAATAGGGGGGGTGGACTTAAAAATAGCCTTTTAAGAGTCTTTTTATTGTCCACCCCCCCTGTTTTTTGCCGATTTGTATTTTTGTAGTATTTCAAAATGGCTCAAGATTGCTTCCACTGCGGCTTGCCTGTACCTAAAGGTGCGTCCTACACGGTAAAAATTGATTCTAAGGGTCAAGAAATGTGTTGTATGGGCTGTCAATCGGTTGCACAGGTCATTGTTGATAATGGTCTAACCGATTTTTACAAGCATCGCACCACAAAATCGACAAAGCCCTCTGACCTTATCCCCGCAGAACTGCAAATCTATGATAATGATGCGCTGCAAGAGAGTTTTGTAAGCATTTCAAGTGATGCACAAGATGGTTCAATCCGCGAAGCATCCTTAATTTTAGAAGGCATCGTTTGTGCCGCCTGTGTTTGGCTTAATGAGCGTAATGTTAAGCAATTAAAGGGCGTGATAAATTTTCGCGTAAATTACTCAACCCATCGCGCCAGCCTAAAATGGGATAACAACAAAATCAAACTCAGTGATGTGCTAAAAGCCATCGCTGATACTGGCTACAGCGCGCACCCTTTTGATCCAGCTCGATTAGACACCCTCCACCAAAAAGAAAAATCAGCCGCACTGAGACGCATCGCCTTAGCAGGCATGGGCATGATGCAGGTTATGATGCCATCTATTGCGGTTTATGTGGGTGAGAGTTCTGATATGACGGCATCCATGCGCAACTTCTTACATTGGATTAGTTTGATTATCACAACCCCCGTTGTACTGTATTCATCCCGTGTATTTTTCACCTCGGCTTGGCGTGACTTAAAACGTGGCGTGTTTGGCATGGATGTACCCGTTTCACTCGCCATTGGTAGTGCCTATATTGCGAGCGTGTGGGCAACGGTCGCCAATACGGGCGAAGTGTATTTTGATTCGGTAGTGATGTTCACCTTCTTTTTATTGCTCGGACGTTTTTTAGAAATGGGCGCTCGCCATAAAGCAGGGCAGGTCGCCGATGCACTGGTTCGTTTATTGCCACAAACCGCAACACGTTTAGAGAAAGGTGAAAAAGGGCACGATATTCAAACCGTTATAACGGCCAGTGAATTAGCACTGGGTGATCGAGTATTGATTAAGCCAGGTGAAACGATCCCTGCGGATGGTTCAGTCATTGAAGGCAAAAGTAGTACCAATGAAGCCTTGATCACTGGCGAAAGTATGCCTTGTAAAAAAACCATTGGTGATGAACTCATTGGTGGCTCAGTCAATGTAGAAAGCCCTCTCACCATGCGTGTTGATAAGCTTGGCGATAGCACCATGCTGTCATCCATTATTCGCCTTCTTGATCGTGCCCAAAGCGAAAAACCAAATTTGGCTAAATTTGCAGACCGTAGTGCAGGGTGGTTTGTGTTGTTATTGCTTGGTATTGCTGTTGCTGTGTTTGTCACATGGTGGTTTATTGATCCATCACGTGCGTTTTGGATTGCATTGTCTGTCTTGGTAATAACCTGCCCCTGTGCGCTATCCTTAGCTACGCCTGCCGCATTAACCGTGGCGACGGGTAATCTAACCGAGCAGGGTGTATTAGCTACACGCGGTCATGCGTTAGAAACACTGGCAAAAATCACCCATGTGATATTTGATAAAACAGGTACGCTGACCTACGGACGATTAAAAGTCACCACATCACAAATACTCGGCAATCTTTCAAAAACGGATTATGAGTCCTTAGCATCGGGCTTAGAAGCCTCATCCGAACACCCAATCGCATTAGCCATTCAAAAACTATCATCAAAGCCCGAAAGCTTTGTTCAGGTAAATGCAGAATCAGGACGGGGTGTTGAAGGAAAATTAAATAATCACCGCTACCGCATTGGCACGAAAAGCTATGTTGCAGAACTAGCAGGAAAGTTTTCGAGAGAAGCGGAGAGGGAAGAAAATGTATCGAGTGACAAAGAATCTAATGAAGCACTCACAACTCGCGTTTATTTAGGGACTAACAGTGAATGGTTAGCCGCCTTTTATTTACAGGATGAAATTAGAGAGTCATCAAAATCAACCGTTGAAAATCTACAGTCAATGGGCGTAAAAGTTAGCTTATTAAGTGGCGATAATCAACAAGCTGTAAACTCAGTGTCAGAATCACTGGGCATCAAATCAGCAACAGCAGAGCTACTACCCGCAGATAAACTCAAAGCGCTACAATTATTACAATCACAAGGTGAGGTCGTTGCCATGATTGGTGACGGCGTTAATGATGCACCCGTACTGACGGCCTCTGATGTCTCAATCGCGATGGGGAGTGGCTCACAACTCGCGCAAGCCAGTGCGGATATGGTGCTGCTCTCTGAGAACCTTGAGCAGTTGCCCTCATCCATTACACTCTCAAAACGTATGCAAAGAATCATTCATCAGAATTTTGCGTGGGCGATCGTTTATAACATCGTTGCAATACCCTTAGCGGCAATGGGTTGGGTCACACCATGGATGGCAGCGATAGGTATGTCGATGAGTTCTTTAGTAGTGGTTTTGAATGCACTACGATTGAAAAATTACTGATGAAAACATAGACGCATCTAAGGCAGAAATATGACTGTAAAAGAATTTTACTTAAGTTTATCTCGAAGTACTATCATGGGGTGTTTTCGTCATTTGTTCCACATCAATTGATAGGGGTTCTTTCTTATTATGTTTATTCGCTTTAACTGATTGATTGTAATTCAATATATTACTACAGGCAGACAACTGCCCAATAACAGTTAAAAACACACCAAAGAGTATAATCTTTTTTCTAATCATAAGAACGCCTTTATAATTGATTTGGGACTTGTTTGCTGGATATTATGTCTTGTATAAATTATAAACTTAGCAAAACTTCACCTTGAAGAACTATCATGTGGGGCTTTTGAAAATACATCTGCTGATATATTATTTACATCCTCTTTTAAGCCAGAGATGGACTTAGATTTGAATGACTTTTTTTGATACGCGAGCAAGCCATCGCACACACTCTGACCACGTGTTTTAAGGTTCTCAACACCCAACCATGAGTTTAAAGTAGCACGATGATCTCCGTTCGGAAAGATATCATCCATTACTGATAGCATTCTTGCTGTTACTTCTGGGTTAGCGATTCTATTTCTACTACCTGTTGCAACGTTGTAGCTACAGGCAGAATTGTAAGTAATAGAGGGCAAGTGTTCTACAAAAAATTGATCTCTATCCATATTGAAATGTTTTTTCATCATCCCAGCTTCTAGCAATGTTGCTACATCTTCGCGTACTGTATTGTAACCATAGTGCATGATGGCTCCTTCAGTTTCGAAAAGTTGCCCAACAGAGTCAGCACTCATATTCTTCTCTTGATCAGTCGGGGTTTCTCCTCTAAATCTAACTTTTGCTAGAGAATGCAATATGGTAGAACGTAAAGGGATATTGTTATATAGATGATGGGATGCCGTCTTTTGGTTATCATACAGCTTTGAAATAGCCTCATAAACACTATCAGTGCTCACTAAATTTGAGATTTCATTTGGCAAAATAATGTCATTTGCATGGGCAAGCTCATGAAATAATAAAGCAGATAATGGACCGACAACCTCAGTAATTGTACGTTCTATACTGTTATCTATTCTCCCGCTTGTGTCAAAAGCCAACCTACTCTCTTTGGTAAGGACATTAAATTCCTTAAATAGCAACTCACTGCCGAAACCGGTACGAAAATCGTCGTCTTTTATGATGTCATTCTTTTCGAGATTTGTTAACCAGACATTAGCAGGGTCAAGATAGATAGCAGCCGTCAAAGGTGTGTAAAAAGAAGGTCGTATCCCCTCATCAATTACGATTGCTGTAACTGAACGAAACATAAGTTTCATATCATTTGGCATGAAGCGTAATGCTTGCTTAAAATTATCCCCCATCCACTGGTGAGAGACGACTAATCTGTCTAATATATCAGCTTCGGTTGGAGAGTTTGTAGCTTGGCCAATTAAAGGTAGCTTACTCAATAAACATGAGTCTTCGGTCTTAGTCACTGTAACGCAGTCTTTTAATACTGAGCTATATGTGCTGGCTTGATAAGGAACAAGTTTAGAGAGCATTTGTTCTGTTGCTTCGTTGTTGAAACTACCTCCACCGCATGAAACCAATAAAAATGTCAAAGTAAACAAAATCACATATGACCTTAGATTATGTAAAAAACCCTGCATTGATATCACCTATAGTTATGATAGTATAAAACTATACACACGATTTCATCGTAATACTATAGAAAATCAAAAGAATAAAGTTTGAACGATTATTAAATTCCTGATCTGTTTAATGCATTACAAATCAACATAATATTTTTTCCTGTTTTTAGAACCACCATTATTGTAGGGATGGATCTTTTGACCGTGTTGGTGCTGACAGTTTTATTGCGAGTCATTTTTTTAAGCAAAGCTAAGCTAAGATTGTAAAAACTGTCGACGATAATAACTAGGCGACACGTTCAATACCTGTCCAAAATGATGGCGTAAATTCATCGCTGACCCAAAACCACATTTGTCTGCAATTTGATCGATATTCATTTTTGAGCTTTCAAGATATTCACGTGCAAGTTCAATGCGCTGGCGGGTTAGCCATTCTTTAGGGCTAATGCCAAGACTACTGCGAAAATGACGATCAAAACTGCGTCGTGACAAACAAGCCTGTTCCGCCATCTGGTTGATAGTGATTGAAAAATGCAAGTTATCCATCGCCCATTCCATGCTCGCGCTTAAATGATTGGGGTTTTCTGTTATTGATTGTTTAGCATATTGTGCTTGTCCACCTTCGCGTTTGTACTAGAGATCTGAGAATTAATAATGTCCGACATCAAATTCACCACTGAAGAAAAAGAAACGCTAATTCCAAAAATTAAAATGTATTTACAGGAAGAGCTTAACGTCGAAATAGGCAACTTTGATGCAGAATTCTTATTGGATTTTTTCACAGAAGAAGTGGACCCTTATTTTTATAACCGTGGCATCAAAGATTCACTGGATATGTTGGATACGAGAATGGAAGAGGTTAAAGAATCTATATACGTACTTGAGAAGATAACCAAGCGATAATAAAGAGTTATTCGATGTCACAATCAGGATCAAAAATAATCCATGGAGCTTCTTGCAAAACTCTAAGCTTGACTAAAGCTTAAACCAGCCCAACTTTAT
>CAZSXI010000175.1:0-5178 GCA_964611045.1 uncultured Cocleimonas sp.
AAAAATAACTATCTCGAATCTAGATAGTTATTCAACAAACCTTGATGAACGTCCTTTTCGAGTCGTGCGCCAAAAGTTGCAACAATACGAGCAGCTGATTCACTCGCTAACATTCCTGCATCGCTATCACTCATACCTTGTGTTAAACCATACATAAAGGCACCTGCAAACATATCACCGGCACCATTTGTATCAATCGCATTCACTGCGCTAACTTCAATATCAACATATTTATCGCCCGTGATAACTTTTGCGCCTTTATCCCCTAACGTGACGACTATTTTTTTTGCTATTGATGATAGTGCTTGAATTGCATCATCTAAGTTTGTTGTGTCGGTATAAGTTTGTGCTTCTTCTTCGTTACAAAATAGAACATCAACGCCATTACCAATAATTTCAGACACACCCTCTTTAAAGTACGTCACCATTGCAGGATCAGAAAAGGTAAAGGCTGTTTTAACCCCACTTTTTTGAGCTATTTGGCGTGCTTTAATTGCTGCGTTGCGAGATACATCAGAGGTAACTAAATAGCCTTCGATATAGAGATATTCTGAGTTTTCTAATTCCTCAATGTGTAAATCATTTTCAGAAAAGTCAGAGGTGATACCTAGATAAGTATTCATGGTTCTTTCTGCATCTTCTGTCACCATAACGAGGCACTTGCCTGTAACACCTTCACCTTTGATTTGATCTAGTTTTGTTTCAACACCTGCAATAGCAAGATCCTTCATGTAGAAATCACCTGTTTCATCATCTGCAACTTTACAAGCATAGAAAGTTTTACCACCAAACTGACTAATTGCCACAATTGTATTTGCGGCAGAGCCCCCACCAGCACGTTTTTTCAAACCAAACTGTTCTTTTAATTTTGCGAGCAATGTAACCTGTTGGTCTTGCTCTATCAGTGTCATTAGACCTTTTTCAATACCATTATCCGTTAAAAACTGTTCTGTGACCTCGAACTCTTTATCAACTAAAGCGTTGCCGATTCCGTATACATGGTATTTCATTCTAACTTCCTTAAATATTATGATGCTGGGGTGCGTAATTTAACAGAATTCTGAGAAAACAAAAGCTTGATTTGAGCTACAATAGCCCCATCTTTGTAGAAATATTATTGGAGTAACTTTAATGACTTACCAACATATCAAAATTCCAAAGTCTGGAGAAAAAATCACCTGTAATGCTGACTTTTCACTCAGTGTGCCTAATGAGCCTATTATTCCTTATATCGAAGGTGATGGTATTGGGATTGACGTCACACCCGTTATGAAAAAAGTGATTGATGCTGCTGTTTCAAAAGCCTATTCAGGAGAAAAGAAAATTCACTGGATGGAAATATATGCGGGCGAAAAGTCTACCAAAATTTATGGTGAAGATGTTTGGATGCCAGAAGAGACCATGGATGCATTAAAAGAATATGTGGTTTCTATAAAAGGACCGCTGACAACACCCGTTGGTGGTGGAATACGTTCTCTAAACGTTACCATGCGTCAGGAGCTAGACTTATATACCTGTATGCGTCCTGTGAGGTATTACCAAGGAACACCTAGCCCGTTACGCGAGCCTGAAAAAACAGACATGATTATCTTTCGCGAAAACTCAGAAGATATTTATGCAGGCATCGAATGGGAAAGTGGCTCTGACGAAGTAAAAAAAGTGATTAACTTTTTGCAAGATGAAATGGGAGTGACAAAAATCCGTTTTCCTGAAACATCGGGAATTGGAGTTAAACCTGTTTCAAAAGAAGGTACTGAAAGACTGGTGAGAAAAGCAATTCAATACGCCATTGATAACGACAAGCCAAGCCTGACATTAGTGCACAAAGGCAATATCATGAAGTTTACCGAAGGTGGTTTTAAGCAGTGGGGTTATGACCTTGCGCGGAATGAGTTTGGTGCAGCTGAGCTAGATGGTGGGCCGTGGCTAGCTTTTAACAACCCAAGAACGGGTAATCAAATTATTATTAAAGATGTTATTGCCGATGCATTCTTGCAAAACATTTTGTTGTACCCAACCGAATATGATGTGATCGCTACGCTGAATCTAAACGGTGACTATATTTCTGATGCATTAGCGGCTCAGGTCGGTGGTATCGGTATTGCTCCAGGTGCTAACCTTTCAGACACCATTGGCTTATTCGAAGCGACACATGGCACGGCTCCCCCCATTGCAGGTCAAAATAAAGCAAACCCTGGCTCAATCATTTTATCGGCAGAAATGATGTTAAGGCATATGGGTTGGTTAGAAGCGGCTGACCTTGTAGTTAAAGCGCTTTCTGGCGCAATTGCTGCAAAGAAGGTAACCTTTGATTTCTCAATGCAAATGCCCGATGCGGTTGAAGTGAGTAGTTCTGAATTTGGTGATCAAATGATCGCCCACATGGATTAAGGCTGGATAGACCATTGTTTATAAAAAATACAAGTTTGAATTCGGATTTAAATTCGACAAGAAACCAATCAGACCAAGAAAATGATCATGAATCTGGCTTGGTGGTACTAGAATCACGCCCAGACGTAGCAGAACCTAAGCGCTATAAGGTTATACTGAATAACGATGATTTTACTCCTATGGAGTTTGTCGTTGAGATTTTAGGGACATTTTTCAATTTAGATGAAGAAACATCCACTAAAATCATGCTAAACGTACACACCAAGGGCAAAGGTGTTTGCGGTGTTTTCTCTCAAGATATTGCAGAAACAAAAGTTGTTATGGTGAATGATTTTGCAAGAGAAAATGAACACCCACTACTTTGTACGATGGAGCAAGATTGAATTTAATGTTTAAGCATTACTGGGCAATAGTAATAATAAATGGAGATACTATAAAATGTTAAGTACAGAAGTTGAATACTCAATCAATAAACTATTCAGGGATGCGCGTGATAGGCATCATGAATTTGTTACCGTTGAACATTTATTATTCTCAATGACGAGTAATCCCTCAGCAGCAAAAGCACTACGTGCTTGTGGTATTGATATACCTGTTTTACAGACAGAGCTTGATAGTTATATTGAAGATAATACTCCTGTACTTGCAGAAGGTGACCCGCGTGAAACTCAGCCAACACTTGGCTTTCAGCGTGTAATTCAGCGAGCTGTTTATCACGTTCAAGCCACAGGTAAAGGTGAAGTGACGGGAGAAAATATACTCGTTGCAATATTTGGTGAACCTGAATCTCATGCTGTTTATTATCTTGGCCGTCAAAATATGAGCCGTCTTGATCTTGTAAATTATGTATCACATGATATTCATAAAGATGAATCCCTGCTTTCAGATTTCACCCTTGATGAAATTAATGATGATGCACAAAGTGAAGCTTCACAAGGTGAAGAAGCAGAAGAAGGTGAAACGAAGCAAAGCCCGCTTGAGCAATTTTCTACTAATCTAAACGAGTCTGCTAAACAAGGAAAAATTGATCCCTTAATCGGTCGTGAAGATGAAGTTGAGCGCACCGTGCAAGTATTGTGTCGTCGACGTAAAAACAACCCATTATTAGTGGGTGAGTCAGGTGTTGGTAAAACGGCGATTGCAGAAGGTTTGGCAAAACGTATTGTTGATAAAGAAGTGCCTGAGGTTTTACAAGAGGCAATAATTTACTCACTTGATTTAGGCGCATTAGTGGCTGGTACAAAATACCGTGGTGACTTTGAAAAACGTTTAAAAGGTGTTCTAAATCAAATTAAAAAAGAAGAGCATGCCATTCTTTTTATTGATGAAATTCACATCATGATTGGCGCAGGTGCAACCTCTGGTGGCACGATGGATGCAGCAAATCTACTTAAACCTATGCTGGCAACAGGTGAGCTAAAATGTATTGGCTCGACGACTTTTCAAGAATATCACAGCATATTTGAGAAGGAGAGGGCGCTTGCACGTCGTTTCCAGAAGATTGATATAAATGAACCAAGTGTCAACGAAACCATTAAAATCTTAAAAGGACTTAAAAGTCGTTTTGAAGAACATCACAATGTTTCATACACTCTCCCTGCTATTGAGTCCGCTGTGAAGTTAGCCGAGCGTTATATCACTGACCGTTTCTTGCCTGATAAAGCAATTGATGTGATCGATGAGGCGGGTGCAAATCGCCAACTTCAACCAAAAGCAACGCGTAAAAAGAAAATCACTGTGAGTGATGTAGAGTCTATTGTAGCAAAGATAGCGCGTATACCGCCCAAGACGGTTTCAAGTTCGGATATGGAAGTACTACGTAATCTTGATCTTAACCTTAAACGCGTTGTTTTCGGTCAAGATATGGCGATAGATCAGTTAGTGACTGCGGTTAAAATGTCGCGTTCTGGTCTGCGTGAAGATACTAAACCTATCGGTTCGTTTGTTTTTGCAGGTCCAACAGGTGTAGGTAAGACAGAAGTGACCATGCAGTTGGCAGAGAATTTAGGCATCGAGCTTATTCGCTTTGATATGTCAGAGTACATGGAACGCCATACGGTATCGCGTTTGATAGGTGCTCCTCCAGGATATGTTGGCTTTGATGATGGTGGGTTGTTAACAGATGCCATCAATAAAACACCGCATGCTGTTCTCTTGCTTGATGAAATTGAAAAAGCGCATCCTGATGTTTTCAATTTATTGCTTCAGGTAATGGACAGTGGTTTCTTAACAGACAGTACGGGTCGTAAAGTTGATTTTAGAAATGTGATTCTAGTAATGACCAGTAATGCGGGTGCAGAGAACATGAGCCGTAGCTCAATGGGCTTCACCAAGCAAGATCATACAATGGATACCATGAAAGCAATTGAAAAGGTATTCACACCAGAGTTTAGAAACCGTTTAGATGGCGTGATTCAATTCAAGTCATTGGATGAAAAGGTTATTGTATCTATTGTTGATAAATTCTTAATTAGACTGGAAGAAAAACTGCATGCTAAGAAAGTAACATTGATTGTTGATGCCAAGGCAAAACGTTGGTTAGCTGAACAAGGTTACGATGTAACAATGGGCGCTCGACCCATGGAGCGTTTAATCCAAGAACACATCAAGAAACCATTAGCTGATGAACTGTTATTTGGCTCACTGAGTAAAGATGGCGGTACAGTCCGCATCTCTGAGAAATCAGGCAAGCTAACGTTAAATTATGGTGATAAAAAGGTGGTAGCTAAGGCGTAATTAGTCAACCCTGAAAAACCCTATCACTACTGATATAGCACCACTAATAGC
>CAZSXI010000176.1:0-5175 GCA_964611045.1 uncultured Cocleimonas sp.
TAATCGTGGGGTAAAGTATATTGGTCTCGGCATCTATTCTATTGAGAACGAGCTCAAACATTTGGTGAGTATCTTCGACAAACTCGGCATGTCTAGTTACGCGCAACTTTTTATTTTTACACCATCGCCCTAAGTATTCGTTAAAGACACGTTTAATTTCAATAGAGCCAGAGAAAAAATCGTTAACGGTATTTCTAACTTTCAAATCATCGTGATTTAGTAAATGGCGATAAACTTCTTTTTCTTCTAAATACAAATGATCCGTCACTTGCTCGGCATACTTGAGAAAAAGATCACAAGTGGCTTCTTTGTTACACATCTCTTTATTTTCGATGAGATAATTTAGAACACTTGAAAGCTCTTTGATTTTATCATTTTGTTCATTAAGTTGTGTAAAACTAAGCATGACATCCTCGTATAATTATTGATTATTGGCATAGAAAAATATTCTATAAATAGAGCGTAGTAGATTTCAAATGGGAGTCAAGGAAGTAGGCGTAAAAGAATAGTGCTTCAACAAAAAAGAAAGACCTATTCAAAGAGTAGGCCTTTCTGATGTCGTTTCTGGGGGAGCATCCTCCATAATGCGACCATACCCTTCCTAGCGGTTGGAAGAATCACTCGAGACTGCACCGAAAGATCAGGCAAGTCAACAAACAGAAAAATACCATAATATTATTAAATACTTATGTTGATGATGCTTTCTTATTTAAAGGTAGTGCTTTATTCTTCTCCCTATTAAAAAACCCTTGTGGAGCAGTTGTGTTTGAAGTTATAGAAACTACCGAAAAATTAGAAGCCTTTATGGCGAAAATTAGCACTGCAAAATGGGTGGCGCTTGATACTGAATTTCTTCGAGAAAAAACCTACTATGCCAAACTTTGCCTAATCCAAATTGAAGCCGATGGGCATCGCGCTTGTGTTGACCCATTGAGTATTGATGACCTGTCATCACTCACCAAGGTTTTAAATGACCCTGAAGTGACTATCGTGCTCCACGCGGCGCATCAAGATATGGAAATTCTCCTGCAATTATCAGGCGAAGTACCAACGCCTATTTTTGATACACAAGTTGCCGCTGCTGTTCTTGGTTTGGGCGATACGATGGCGTATGCACGTTTAGTCGAGCAAATGTTGGGCGTTGCTATCGATAAATCACAAGTTCGCACCGATTGGTCGCGTCGCCCACTAAAAGAAGCGCAGTTAAAATATGCGATTGATGATGTGCGTTATCTTGCCCAAATTTATCCGATGATGCTGGAAAAACTTGAGAGCCAAAATCGCTTAGAGTGGTTAGATAAAGACTTTGCAAAAGCGAGTGATCCAGAAACGTACGCCATAAATGCAAAACAACGCTGGAAAAAAATTAGAGGCAACCAAGTTTTAAAACGCCCACAACTTGCAATATTAAGAGAATTAGCGGAATGGCGTGAAAACCTAGCAGAGCAAAAAGACCTACCGCGCAAATGGATTATTGGCGATGATATTCTCATTGATCTTGCGAGGCAGAACCCTAAAAGCTCGCAAGAGATAGGGCAGATACGAGGCATCAATGCTGATCGTACAAAAAAATACCACCAAACATGGCTAGACCTTTTAAAGAAAGGCGCAGAAATTCCAGAGAGTGAATGGCCGGAACTACCCCGTAGTAAAAAGCCTACGCCCACTCAAAATGGTGTGATTGATTTGCTCATGCTTGTGATTCAAATAGAAGCTAAAAAACAAGGTATTACACCTGCGGTTATTGCGGGACGAAAACAAGTAGCAAATATGATTCAAGCGGGCGAAACAAAACTATCAGATGATTGGCGCGGTGAAATTGTAAATGATACCTTTGCCCGTGTTTTAGCAGGTGAAATGGTATTAGGCATAGAAAATGCTAAGCTAGTATTGAAAGAAGATTAAGATAACTTAGATTGCATCCTCGTCATTCTGGCGCAGGCCAGAATCCATCGACGAAGTGGTACTATGCTGCGGTTATGGATACCGGCCTTCGCCGGTATGACGTGGTACTTTATTCAAGTATGCTTAGTACCAACTATTATAAACTCTCAAAGAAGATCAAATACTAAAAATGAAATCACCACTACTAAACATAAAAGACCTTGCAGACTACCAAGCCATTAAGCCAGAGCATATTGAGCCAGCACTTGATGAGCTACTAAAAAAAGGGCGTGCGCTGACCAAACAACTGCTTGCAGATAACACAAAATACAGTTGGGATAACTTAATCCTACCTCTAGAGATTTGTGATAATGAAATGGAGCGAATGTGGTCGCCTATTAGCCACCTAAACGGTGTGGTGAATACACCAGAATTACGTGATGCATATACTGCCTGTCTGCCAAAGCTTTCAGAATACAGTACCGAAATGGGGCAGAACAAAGAACTGTTTTTAGCATTACAGCAAATTCAAGATAAGCAAGATGCCCTTGGTTTAGATGACGCACAGTGCAAAAGCTTAGAAAACTCGCTCAAAGGTTTTCGTTTGTCAGGTGTTGATTTGTCGGATGAAAAGAAAAAGCGTTATGCAGAAATTAGCACCGAACTTTCAACGCTTACCTCAAAATATTCGGATAACGTGCTGGATGCCAATAACGCGTGGACGAAAGAAATCTCAGATATTTCTGCATTAGCAGGTTTGCCAGAAAGTGCCATTGAGCAAGCGGAAGAAGCAGCAAAGCAACGTGATTTAACAGGTTGGTTGCTCACGCTCGATTTTCCTTCTTATTATGCCGTGATGACTTACGCGAATGATCAAGCGTTACGCCAAGAAGTCTATCGTGCCTACAGCACGCGCGCCTCTGACCAAGGTGATGCAAAGCTTGATAACAGCGAGAACATGGGAAAGATTTTACAGCTACGCCAAGAGAAAGCCGCATTGCTTGGCTTTGATAGTTATGCCAATTTATCGCTTGATACCAAAATGGCAGATTCGCCTGAACAGGTTTTAAGCTTTCTTGATGAGTTGGCTGAAAAATCATTACCCTTTGCTAAAAAAGAATTTAAAGAATTAAGCGAGTTTGCGGCAAAAGAGTTGGGCATGACAGACCTGCAAGCGTGGGATGTAGGTTATGCCAGCGAAAAACTAAAGCAACAACGCTATGCAATTAGTGATGAAGATTTGAAGCCATACTTCCCTGTTGATAAGGTTCTAAAGGGGTTGTTTGAATTGGTTGAGAAGCTTTATAAAGTTACCATCAAACAAAATAAATCCGTAAAAAGCTGGCACGATGATGTACGTTTTTTTGAAATTTATGATGAAAGCAAAAATCTAAAAGCACGTTTCTATTTGGATTTATACGCACGTCAACACAAGCGCGGTGGTGCTTGGATGGCTGATTTTTGTAGCCGTTTTAAAATGGGCGATGAGATGCAAACACCCGTTGCGTTTATGACCTGTAATTCAGCGCCACCTGCTGGCGGTAAACCAGCACTCTTTACCCATGATGAAGTTATCACCCTATTCCATGAATTTGGACACGGCTTACATCACATGATGACGAAGGTGGAATATTTAGATATTTCAGGAATTTCGGGCGTGGAGTGGGATGCGGTAGAACTTCCCAGCCAGTTTATGGAAAACTGGTGTTGGCAACGTGAAGCACTCGAACTGTTCGCGGCACATTATGAAACGGGTGAAAAAATTCCCGATGAATTATTCGATAAAATGCAGGCGGCCAGACACTTTCAAACAGCGATGGGCATGGTGCGTCAGCTAGAGTTTTCTATTTTTGATATTCGTATTTATGGTGATGCCAGCATTAACTCTGCTGAGCAGATTCAAGCAGTGCTGGATAAAACCCGTGAACATATTGCGGTGATTGTTCCGCCGAAATTCAACCGCTTTCAACACGGATTTTCACATATTTTCGCAGGTGGTTATGCCGCTGGTTATTACAGCTACAAATGGGCAGAAGTTTTATCTGCGGACGCGTTTGCACGTTTTGAAGAGGAAGGTTTATTTAATCAGGCAGTGGGTGAGTCATTTCTTAAAGAAGTATTGGAAATGGGTGGCTCGCGTACTGCAATGGAATCATTTAAAGCCTTTAGAGGTAGAGAGCCGAGTGTGGATGCTTTGTTAAAGCATTCGGGCTTAGCGGTTTAAGCTATAAAATTTTATTCGTGATATTTTAAGACTTGGAAAATACTGTTGTTTAAGCCCTCTCTCCCTAGCAGGGAGAGAGTTGGAGAGAGGGTAGAAGGTAAATCAAGGGAAGTACTTTGAGCTTTCTACCCCCTCCCTAACCCTCCCCCTGCTAGGTGGAGGGGATTTTTTTATAATATTTGGGATTAGTGGATATGCAAGCAACACCGTTCAAAATAGCCAGCTGGAATGTCAATTCACTTAAAGTACGTTTACCGCACGTTTTGCAGTGGCTAAAAAAAACAGAAATGGACATTTTAGTTTTACAAGAAACTAAATGCATCGATGAAAACTTCCCGCAAGAGGAGATTGAAGCGGCAGGCTATCAGGTCGTTTATTCGGGGCAGAAGACTTACAACGGTGTAGCGCTACTCTGCAAAGAAAACCTGTTAATCGAAGACGTAGTATTTGATCTGCCAAACCTAGACGACCCACAACGCCGTATTTTAGCGGCAACGGTCAACGGCATTCGAATTTTAGATTTGTACGTGGTGAATGGCTCAGAAGTTGGCTCAGAGAAATTTGCCTATAAACTAGATTGGCTAGAAAAAGTCACAGATTGGATAGATCAGCAAGCTAAGCAATACAACAGATTTGTCATTTTAGGTGATTTTAATATAGCCCCAAAAGACCGTGACGTGCATAACCCTAAAAACTGGCATGAGCGTATTCTTTGCTCAACACCTGAGCGTAATGCATTACAAAAAATATTAGATATTGGCTTTGTAGATTCTTTTCGTTTATTTGAGCAAGAGGATGAAACTTACAGCTGGTGGGATTATCGTAGCGGTGGCTTTGATAAAAATATGGGCTTGCGTATTGATCTGATTTTATCGAGTGGTTTGTTAGCTGAGCAATGTATTGCTAGTTATGTTGATCCGGAGCCACGCGGCTGGGAGCGCCCATCAGACCATGCGCCTGTGATTAGTGAATATAGAAATTTATAAGATTATAAGATTATAAGATTATAAGATTATAAGATTATAAGATTATAAGATTAGTTATATTCCGTATTTTTGATAATCACT
>CAZSXI010000177.1:0-5136 GCA_964611045.1 uncultured Cocleimonas sp.
TATTTTATCTTCGATTGCAGCTCCAAGAATGGTGAAGCCTTTATCTTTATATTCTTCTTGAATCTTAATAAACCCTGGGATTTCAGCACGACAAGGCGGGCACCATGATGCCCAAAAGTTTAATAAGACTAACTTACCTTTATAGTCGGATAGCTTAATTTCCCCCTCGCTTGCAGATGCCAATGTGAAATCGGGTGCAATCTTACCTACTTGTACTGATGTGAAAACAGGGTCACGCTGATTATATTTTCTTACACCATATGCAGAAGCAAGCCCAAGAAATACTAAAAATATGATGGCTAGATGTGTTTTTTTCATATTGATACCTTTGCGCGAGAGCATGGCGAGAGTAAAAATAGCGTAATCTCTCCTATTTTTCTTAAAAACGAGGTGAATAGCAGGGCTATCGATCGGGTTTTTAGGGGGGGTTTAAGCGTTTTTAATTCGTCATATCCCTCGTGCAAAGGTCTCATCTTATTTAACCGTGTTTAAAAACTGAATAATATGATCATTAAAAGGCTTTGCCTTTATTTCGCCAACAATTCTATAAGGTAGGTTCTCTTGACCTTCTTTATCAAAAAATAGTATTGCAGGAGGACCGAATAAGCCAAACTTCTTCAACAATGCTTTATCTTGATCGTCATTAAGCGTTACGTCTGCTTGTAAAAGCACCGTGTCTTTTAATGATGTAATTACGGTGCTATCCATAAAAGTGGTGTGCTCCATTTCTTTACAAGCGATACACCAGTCCGCATAGAAGTCTAACATTACGGTTTTATTCTGTTGTTTTGCAAGTGCTAATGCTTCATCAAGTCCTTTAATGCCTTTAAATGGCGTAAAAATAAGCCCTTGTTCAACAGTATTTGTTCCCGTTGATCCCCCAGAAACAAAGCTACCTTTTAGTGGCTGAATTAGGCTTCCACTACCGCTTGCTGCGCCGAATAATAGCATCGCACCATAAAGCAATGTTACAAGACCTGATGCTTTGAAGAAGCGTTTCCATCCTGTGCTGGAATCACTCAAGGTATCAAGTGCTCCCATATAAACAGCGGTAAATATTACAAGAATACCCGATAGTAAGACAACCATTTGCATGGATACAATTCGTTCTAGCATCCAAATGGCGAGTGCTAGCATCATAATACCGAAGCCCGCTTTTACCTTATCCATCCATGCGCCCGCTTTGGGTAATATTTTCCCAGCGGATGTGCCGACAATCATTAGCGGAACACCCATGCCAAGCCCAAGAGCGAAGAGTGATGTACCGCCCACTATTACATCCTTAGTCTGTGCAATATATATTAAAGCGCCGATTAAAGGTGCTGTTACACAAGGGCCAACAATGAGTGCCGATAGAAAGCCCATGATGCCAGCATTTATCATGCTACCGCCCGTTTGACTGTTGCTTAAACTAGCCAATTTGTTCTGAACGCTTGCTGGCATTTGTAATTCGTAGAAGCCGAACATAGCGAGGGATAACAATACAAATAGTCCTGCAAAGGTTCCAATAACCCACGGATTTTGCAGAGCGACTTGTAAGTTTTCACCACTTAATGCTGCGATGACCCCGACTACGGCATACGTTAGTGCCATCATGAGAACATAAGATAGCGATAGGAAGAATGACTTTTTAGTTGAGGTATCACTACCTTGTCCTGCAATGATGCCAGACAGTATGGGAATCATTGGGAAGACACATGGCGTGAAGGTTAATGCGATGCCCGCAAGGAAAAACAAAAACAAAGATGCAAAGAGAGTGTTATTGCGTAATTTGTTGGCAAAGTCATCTTGCTCAGAAACTTTAACAGGAGCACTTGCAGTGGTCGAATCGGTATTTGTTGTAACACTTGCTACGGTGGTGGCTACTGCAGAGGCAGTAGCCATTTTTGCAGATGATAAGTCAATCGTTTGAGATTTAGTCTGCGGTGGATAGCAAATCCCTGTAAGTTTTGAACACCCTTGATAACCTACTTTAACTGTTATCGAATCAGTTTTGCCAGCGAAGGGTAGTTTTACATCGAAGTTTTCATTGTAAATGATAATATCCCCAAAATATTGATCATTTTCTTCTATCCCTTTGGGTAAAACAGGCTCGCCTAGTGAGACGCCGGCTGTTGGCTCGGTTATATTGAACCCCAATTTATCTTGATAAAGATAATGCCCAGGTGTAATGCTCCAACGTACACTCAAGTTCTGCTTATCATCAGCAACAATGTCAAAGCCAAATGCTTCATCAGGGTGAAGTGGTGCGTTGGTATCGCCAAGGGTTGAAATACCGAGTTCTTTTGCAAGATTGAAGCCTTTTTTTGTGGCGGTTGGTGATGTTTCTATCTTGGTTGTTTGTGGTTTTTCTGTTTCCAGCTTCGCAAGTTGGAGCGTTAGCGTTTTCTTTTGTGGAGGGTAACAAACACCAATATCCGCACAGCCCTGTGATTTTGTTTTTAGTGAAAAGCTGGTTGGAGAACCCTCTTTACGAATAATAGGAATATTAACAACAACCTTATTACGATAAGTTTCAACGATTCCAAAGCCTGGATCATCCTTCATTTTTCCTTTAGGGAAACTCGGTGTGCCCAGTGTTATGCCATCTGTGTCGCTTTCAAACGAAAAGCGTTTGCGATACATATAATAGCTGTCCGCAATATCCCATGTGGCTTGAATGCTGTCAGGAGAGTTTTGCGAAACTGAGGCTTTAAAAGCCACATCAGGACTTAACAAATCATCAGGGTTTACTGAAAATCCATTAAAGGTGAAAACTAAAAAGAAAAGGGAGATCAGAAGTTTTTTCATTGTTTTAGTGGTCTAGTGATTGATTTGTGGAATTATACACTTTTACGTTATCAGTGAGTAAGCTGGATGCAGATATACAGTACTTTTCTACGAAAGGTCATGTATTTATTCAAATTAGCTTGTAATTAGTTTTTTAGAGTGTTGCAAATAAAACTATTAATAGTATATTATCATATTCTAATATTTGTATCTCTGGAGAGAATAATGGTACTTTGGGTATTATTGGTTTGGTTGGTCGTTGGTATTATTACAGGCTTTGTTACGCGCAAAATTGCTAACAGAGTATCAGCTTTCGGGATGATAGGAGACGGTATTTTAGGTGGAGCAGGTGGCGTAATCGGTGGATACCTTGTTGCATTAACATCAGTAGGTAGCACGCTAGGTGGTTTAATACTTACGATTGCTGCCGCGATTGCTTGTGCAGTGTTAGCGGTGTGGACAACAAAATTTATCACCAAGCCGTAATTAAATAGAGTTTAGGAATTATCATGGATAGTCAGCAGAAAAGCTTTTTTGAGCGTATGGGTGAATTATTAAATACGCCACTACCAGGGACAAGTGCAAAAGCTAAAACTCCCTTAATACCTGCGGAAGAATATGATGACTCTTTATTGTCGCGTGTTAAAGAGATATTAAACACGCCATTGCCCGGAAGCGAAGCGCTAGATAAAAAGCTAGCAGAAGTCACAGCGCCAACAATCACTGATGCAGATGTGCAAGAAAACTGGTGGGAAACGGATTGGGCAGCCTTTAAAGCGCACCAAGAACAAGATCGTAAAGGCTTGAATATCAAGCAACGCCAAGACCAAACCAGCTTTGCAGAATACCAAGAGCAAGAGCGTTTTCAGTTTGAAATGTACCAAGCGCAAGAGTTTGATCTTTTCCAACAGCAACAACAAGCAAAGCTTAATTGGATTCAAGAGCAGCAACTTGCACAAGCTGCGGGTGTGCAAGTTACAGGAATGATTTCTTCAGCAGCACCTACTGCGCCACTTCCTCCTAAAATGCCAACGCCGCCTTGGTTAAATGTATAATCACGCGAATTAATATTTGAGATACCTTAATGATTGCTAACGACGTACTTCGCCGCCTTCGCTATATCTTTGATCTTAGCGATTCAAAAATGATTACTTTATCCAGCAGTGGTAAGCATAAAGTTACCCGTACAGAAATTAGCGATTGGCTTAAAAAAGACGATGATCCTGCCTACAAGGTATGTGATGACACGCAAATGGCAATATTCCTCAATAATTTCATTTCAGAAAAGCGTGGCAAGCGTGATGGACCTCAACCAGAGCCAGAAAAACGTCTAAGCAATAATATGATTTTCATGAAGTTGAAAATTGCGCTAAACCTTAAAGCAGAAGATGTGTTAGAAATTCTAAACCTAGCAAATTTTAAGCTAAGCAAACATGAATTGAGTGCTTTCTTTCGCAAACCGGGTCATAAACATTTTCGTGAGTGTAAAGATCAGGTATTGCGCAATTTTTTACAGGGCTTGGCGGTAAAACACCGCAATATTACGAATAAAAATGCCGATGGAAATAAATCAGCTAAGCAAACGGAACAAATAGATGCCCAAAAGCCATCTAGCAGCTTTTATAAGAAGAAATTAGACCCAAAATAGCGTTTTTTAAAGCACACCCCCCCCTGTTTTTTGCTGTTTTGTATGACTAAATACGCTTTTTTTTATACAAAAGTGGCAAAAACAGGGGGGGTGTGCTTTATAAATTATAAAAACCCTCATTTTTTAGCTTAAAATCGCACCCAAGACGGCACTCAACTCGTAGTGAATGAGTGTTATTCAATTAACGGTACTAATTCTGAAATTATTTCGCTTAGCTGTGTTTATTCTCGCTATTTTTACAGTGGCGAATACTTATGCGCGTGAGAGTAGCCTAATCAGTGTAGATATTGAGGTGCAGGGTACTCCAATCAAAATAGTTTTTGCGCCTGGTACGGGTGGCAATGCGCTTTCCGTCAGTCGCGACCAAGTAGTACAGTGGATAGAAAAAGGTGCTAACGCTGTAGCAAACTATTATCAGGGTTTTCCTGTTTCAACGCTCACCATTACTGTTAGTCCGCGTTCGGGTGGAGGAGTCGGTGGTCAGGCTTTTGCGGGTGAAGAGCCTATGATTTTAATTACTCTGGGCAGAAGAGCCAATCTTGCCAAGCTTCAAAAAGATTGGGTATTAGTGCATGAAATGGTACACCTCGCTTTCCCCAGTGTTTATCGTCATCATTATTGGATGCAGGAAGGGCTTTCAACCTATATAGAACCTATCGTACGAGTGCGCGCAGGTTTAATGAGCGAAAAAGAAGCGTGGCATTGGATGCTCACAGGTA
>CAZSXI010000178.1:0-5112 GCA_964611045.1 uncultured Cocleimonas sp.
TTACTCTTTAAAATTCGAACCGTGTAGCCCACTAATGTACGAATACTACCAACGTTAGTGACGTGGAATTTAGGCGCTTTAAAAACTACTCTCTCTTTTCTATCTAATGCTTTGGCTGCAGCAGGAAGTAGAAGATCACGCTCTGTGATTTGAGGCTCTTCGTCTTCAAATTCATTTGCTTCAACAACCTCCCCAAGTAGTGCTTCTCCATCGTCCATCGCGAGTGAATCACCCTCTACTTCCAGCGATGTGTCTTCAATAATGATATCATCCTGAGAGCCTGACGCAGCTAATTCAACGACCAACATTTTATCTTTTGCCACGTTGTTCATTGCTAAGAATTCTTCTTCCAAAGATTTCCCGTTAAGCACGACAGCAGCAGTCATAGTGATTAACACGATAACAATATTAGCGACGTTGGTTGTAATGGCTCCTGTCCAAGACATTTGGTTTATAATCTTAAAAGCCGCACTGGATACAATAAACATCGTAGATAAAGAAACAATCAGCATTATCATTGGGTCGATGCCATTAACAAACAGCGACAATAAAAAATAAGCAATAATGGCCGCACCACCACCAACAAGCGAGGCTAGTAGCACCCAACCAATTTTAGGACGTTTAGCGAGTAACATTTCTGCAATTTTACTGACCACGATGAGTGTAATAACAAATGCGGCAAATAGTGAAGCATAGAAATACATGGCGATAACCTTATAATTGTAATTATATTTAGTTGTAAATTAAGCCAAGCCAGCCCATAAATCTCTTGTTCAGCTATATAGCAGTCATTAAGCGCCACAAAAGAAGCGGCATCAAGGTTTGTCCGATAAACGTGGATTTAGCGCAGACTAAGTGGTTAAAAACTACACAAAACTTTACAGAGACTAAGCCGAAATCTTACGATCTGAGAGATCTTTGGCAAAGTCCAACATGCGCTGAGTTGATTTCAATGCCTTAACGCGCACTTCTTCGTCGACAAAAATCTCATTTTTACCACTTTTTAGGACTTCTAAGAGATTATGTAAGCCGTTCATTGCCATCCACGGGCAATGCGCACAGCTAGTACAGGTTGCACCTTCGCCGTGAGTTGGCGCTTCGATAAACTCTTTGTCGGGTGCAGCTTGTTTCATCTTGTAGAAAATTCCTTTATCAGTTGCAACGATAAATTGTTTATTGGGTAAATCTTTAGCTGCATTGATGATTTGCGTGGTTGAACCGACCACATCGGCTAGTGCAATAATTTCTTCTGGTGATTCTGGATGAACTAACACTGCTGCATCAGGATGTTCGCCAATTAATTTACCCAATGAGCGGGTTTTAAATTCATCATGCACGATACAAGCACCTTGCCAGCGCACCATTTCTACGCCTGATACTTTTTGAATATAATTACCTAAATGCTTATCAGGCGCCCATAAAATCTTCTTACCTTGCTTGCCTAACCAAGACACCAGATCTAAAGCAATACCTGATGTCACCACATAATCTGCGCGAGCTTTTACTTCTGCACTGGTGTTGGCATACACCACCACCGTATGATCTGGATGGGCGTCACAAAACAGCGCAAAGTCTTCTATTGGACAACTTAAATCCAGCGAGCACTCTGCTTCTAAAGTCGGCATTAGCACACGCTTCTCAGGACTAAGAATTTTTGCTGTCTCTCCCATAAAACGCACACCTACAACAATCAGAGTTTTAGCAGAGTGCTCCTTACCGAACTTCGCCATATCCAACGAGTCTGAAATATAGCCACCGGTTTCTTCTGCTAATTCTTGTAATTCTTGATCGACATAATAATGCGCAATCAATACCGCATCCTGCTCTTTTAGCAGTTTCTTAATTTCATCCTTCACCGTTTCTTTTTGTTCTGGCGTGTAATGTGGTCGCAATGATTCAATCTGCGCTGTTGCAGGTGTTTTAAAAGTAGGAATAATTGGTGCTGTAACTTGAGAAGACATTCTTTATACTCTAAAAATATTATTTAAACAGTATACCAATCCATGTCTGATAAAAACACTAGCAAACCTCTCATCTTAGTCGATGGTTCGTCCTATTTATTTAGAGCATTTTTTGCATTGCCACCGTCATTAACCAGCCCTGATGGAATGCAAACCAACGCCATTCATGGGGTTTTAAATATGCTGGATAGTTTGCGAAAAACCTACGAACCCGATCACATGGTGGTGGTTTTTGATGCCAAGGGTAAAACCTTTCGCAACGAACTGTACCCAGACTACAAAGGTACGCGCCCGCCGATGCCTGATGAATTACGTGACCAAATCGATCCACTCTACAAAATTGTAGAAGCACAAGGCTATCCGATGATTATCATGCCAGGAGTTGAGGCGGATGATGTGATCGGCACGATGTCGAAAGGCTATGATGGTGATGTCATCATCTCAACAGGCGATAAAGACATGGCGCAGTTGGTTGATGATCAAATTAGCTTGATCAACACCATGTCAAACAGCTTTCATGATCGCCAAGGCGTGATTGATAAGTACGGCGTACCACCTGAGCGTATTCGAGATTACCTTGCGCTCATGGGCGACAAAGCTGACAACATCCCTGGTGTTCCGAAGGTGGGTCCTAAAACGGCTGTTAAATGGCTAGCAGAATACGACTCGCTCGAAGAAGTGATGGCAAATGCTGATAAGTTCAAAGGTAAAGTGGGTGAATACTTACGTGATTCATTAGAGTTTTTACCGCTATCCTACGAACTCGTTACCATTGTTTGTGACTTAGATTTAGATTATTCACCTGAGTTCACCTGTTTTAACGAAGTCAAAAAACAAGAGCTGGCAGAGCTTTATCAAAAATACGGCTTTCGCACACGTTTGAGCAATCTGCAAAGCACCTCTGACACGCCCATAACATTAGGTGCTAATAGTGCTGACGACAGCAATGACGGTGAAATTTCGATTCCC
This sequence comes from uncultured Cocleimonas sp., assembly GCA_964611045.1. Classification (GTDB taxonomy): domain Bacteria; phylum Pseudomonadota; class Gammaproteobacteria; order Thiotrichales; family Thiotrichaceae; genus Cocleimonas. Next base: position 2,931 of record CAZSXI010000178.1, read on the forward strand.
GCAGTTGAAGAAATTGCCAACGTCGACTATCAAACCATTCTCACCAGTGAACAGTTGGATGATTGGATCACACAACTTAAATCCGCCAAGCTCTTCGCCTTTGATACAGAAACCACCAGCCTCGCCTATATGGATGCCCGTGTCGTAGGCATGTCATTTAGCATCAAAGCTGGCATTGCCGCTTATTTACCCTTAACGCACGATTATATTGGCGCACCCCAGCAACTCAATTTTGATGAGACACTGCAAAAGCTCAAACCTTTACTAGAAGACCCAACCTGTTTAAAAGTAGGTCAGAACCTCAAATATGATCGCTCGGTATTGTTGAATCACGGCATCGAGCTCAAAGGCATCGCCCACGATACCATGTTGGAATCATATGTAATTGACTCGGTTGCTAGCCGCCATGATATGGACACGCTGTGCTTAAAACACCTCAACCATACCAACATCAAATTTGAAGATATTGCAGGCAAAGGCAAAAAACAACTCACCTTCAATCAAATCGAATTAGATGACGTTTATAAAGCAGTTCTAAACGATGACGGCGAAGAGACTGATGAAACCGAACTCGTTTCACGAGGTGCATCTTTCTACGCCGCAGAAGATGCCGACATGACTTTACGCCTGCACAACTTCTTTTGGCCTCAGCTCAAACCACGCAAACCCCAAGAAAAACTCTACCGCGAGATTGAAATACCCCTATCAAAAATACTCTCTGATATTGAGCGCACAGGCGTTTTGGTCGATGCCGAAATGCTACTCAAACAAAGTGACGAACTTGCCACCAAAATGGCAATACTAGAAAAGAAAATATTTGAAAAAGCAGGCGAAGAATTCAACCTCGGCTCGCCCAAACAAATTCAAGAGGTATTCTTTAACGAAGAGAAGCTGAATCTACCCATCATCAGCAAAACCAAAAAAGGGCAACCCTCAACAGGTGTCGATGTTTTAGAAAAACTGGCAGAAGAACATGACGTGCCACGCTGGCTGTTAGAACATCGCGGTTTAAGCAAATTAAAATCAACTTACACTGATAAGTTACCATTAGAAATAAATGAAACCACAGGGCGCGTACATACCTCTTATCATCAAGCGGTAGCGGCAACGGGGCGATTATCATCAAGCTCACCTAACTTGCAAAATATACCCGTGCGCAACGCCGAAGGGCGACGCATTCGCCAAGCCTTTATCCCGCCACATGGCTTTAAAATACTCGCTGCCGATTATTCGCAAATCGAATTACGCATCATGGCGCACTTGTCAGCAGATGAGGGTTTGGTAAATGCATTCTCACAAGGCAAAGATATTCACCGCGCAACAGCCTCAGAAATCTTTGGTGTCGAAATTGATGCGGTAGAAACAGAACAACGCCGCGCCGCCAAAGCCGTCAACTTCGGACTGATTTACGGAATGTCAGCCTTCGGGCTTGCCAAGCAGTTAAAGGTATCGCGCACCGAAGCAGCAGAATACGTGAAGCTCTACTTTCAGCGCTACCCTGGCGTAAAGCATTATATGGAAGACACCCGCGAGCAAGCCAAAGAAGACGGTTTTGTAGAAACACTCTTCGGGCGCAGACTTTACTTGCCCAATATCAACGCCAAAAACGGAATGCTACGCCAACACGCAGAACGCACCGCCATCAACGCCCCCATGCAAGGCACAGCAGCAGACATAATCAAAATAGCGATGATTGCAGTGAATGACTGGCTACGCGAAGCAACGTTGGATGAGACAACAGGGAGTACAACGAAAACTAAGATGATTATGCAGGTGCATGACGAGCTAGTGTTTGAAGTAGCCGAAGATGAAATCGAAAAAGTAGAAAAAATTATCGTTGATAGAATGGTAAATGCCGTTCAACTTGATGTTCCATTGGTTGTGGACACAGGGATTGGGATAAATTGGGATGAGGCGCATTGATTTAAGCCGTAAACAAGCTCTTTAAAAATACAAATCGGCAAAAAACAGGGGAGGTGGACTATTAAATACCCCCTTATCATGTCCACCCCCCTTCTTTTTTGCTGATTTGTACTTTGAAGAACCTTGAAACTCATCATACTATCGTTCAAAAGCTACAAAAGAAGCGAGGTATAGGCAATAAATGCTAGAATCCTACGCTGCCTAAAACCCACTAATTAAAGAATACTTAAGGAGCAACACATGGAATGGAATGTTTACC
>CAZSXI010000179.1:0-5097 GCA_964611045.1 uncultured Cocleimonas sp.
CAATCGAATCCGATGTTTTATCTTGATGCTCAACCTCAGCCTCAGCCAATGATGAGCCACAATCTAAACACCAGTTAACAGGCTTTTGACCTTTGATTAAATGACCTTTCTCGATAACTTTACCCAGCGAGCGAACAATGTCTGCTTCGGTTTGAAAGTTCATGGTTAGATAAGGATTATCCCACTCACCCAGAACACCCATGCGAATGAAACCTTCTTTTTGTTGTTCAACCTGCTTGCCTGCGTATTCACGACACAGTCTTCGGAACTCAGTCGCATCGACTTTTTGTCCGACCTTGCCCACTTTCTTTTCAACCACGGCTTCAATCGGCAAACCGTGACAATCCCAACCCGGTTTATAAGGCGAATCAAAACCTGCCAACGTTTTACTTTTAACGACGATATCTTTTAGAATTTTGTTAATCGCGTGACCAAGATGCAACTCGCCATTCGCATACGGAGGACCATCGTGCAAAATGTATTTAGGCCGTCCCGCCGCGTGATCGCGAAGCTTTTGGTAAATATCTGCCTTTATCCATTCTTCCAACATCGCAGGCTCGCGGTTAGCGAGATTTCCCTTCATAGGGAAACTGGTATTAGGTAGATTTAAGGTCTTTTTGTAGTCGATTGAATTACTGTTTGAATCGTCGCTCACGGTGCATCCTGATGGTGAATCGTAAAACGGCTAAGGATACCAAGTTTTCAGATGAAATCCGATAGTTAATAATGGCAAAATGTAATATACCCAACGCAATTAAAAAATATAAAAACCATCACATGCAACCAACCCCGCCTTCGACTCCGCTCAGGCTACGAGCAAACGATGAAACCAGCTCCCTGAGCGGACTTGGTTTATCCTGAGCGGAGTCGAGGGGAAGGGTGCGTATTCCTTGTGCTTTGCTTGTACATCCATCGATACTTTTGAAACTATAACTCTTCGAATGACTTACCCACTTTGCCCAACAACTTCCAAGGAGATCGCCCTCCTCTTTTCTCCGCTCTTTCATCCGCTTTATTTCGAAAATTTTCAAGATAATCATATTGCAATTTATTGACTAGCTCACCGCCAAGGCCTGGCAGAGGAATAAAAGGGTTGGTTCGGCTATCGCCCCAAAGTGCCATGCGAGTGCTTTTTTGCGCGCTATCGCCACGACGATGAAGCCCAAACGTATTGGCAATGACCAGAGTATTCTTTTTTGCCGTAAAAGCACGGGGTTGCTGTAGCCCTAAAAACTCTAAATCCTCAGCTACAAACCGTGGCGAACCTCTTGAGGTTAAACCATTAGCGATTTTTTTAGCATTTAAACTCATGCGGTATTCCCATTTAATGCGCTTCCATGTTAGTTTTTGAGATTGTGGAATGTAATTAAACGGTCCCATGTCTTCTGTCACATCCTCTAGAAAGAACCAACATTTCATGGTGGGATGGAATGTATCTGTATGCAAAGATTTTTGTGGGTCTAAAGCACCTTCACAGTAGTTATTTTTAACATTTTCTAAATAGCATAAAGGTGCTCGAAGATGCCCCGAGGTAAAATCTGCCAGTTGTGTGAATTTTTTATTAGTAATAAATGCCTTGATAGCGGGAGCGCCCTCTAAAACCTCCGGTGATAATGTTGCTCGTAGCGTTACCGTATCGCCCTGCCTTGCTTCTCGGACAGCACCTTTAAATAATCTTGCCTCTTTTTCTAACGCTTCAAATTCATCATCACTCAAAAAGTTTTCTTTAATCAAATACCCTTCACGAAAATAAAACTGCCTGTCTTCACCTGAAATGGGCAACGCCAGCATTAACATTCGCACACGCATAATGGAATGTGAGGCAACAAGGCGCACAACGTGCAAACCCAAACGATTCAGAATAGGCGAACCAATAATGGGGTTATCTTTAAATGACTTCGCAGTGGTCACCAGCTCAAACAACCAGAGTGGTGTTTTGATTAATTTTTGAATGAAACTTTTCATTACGACCTCATTGCATCCTCATCGAATTTCATCTGCATCTAACATAATGATAATTACGTATATTACCCGTTAAACCCTACCAAATAAAATCGGAGACACAAATGAAAAGCAACAGCCTTATGATATCGACAATACTCACAGCACTTTTGATACCCGCAATCGCACAAGCAAAAGTCCCTGGCATCACCACTGGCGCACAATTACAAATAGAGGCTGAAAAACGCACCACGATTATCAGCACGCAAGACCTAAAAAAGGCACTTGATGAAGATTTGGACATGGTTTTAGTGGATGTACGATTACCATCTGAAATAAAAAGCATGGGCGGTGCAATCAATGCACCTCAAAATAGAAATATTCCACGTGGATGGCTTGAATATCGTATCACCAGTGTGGCGCTTAGCAAAGACACTCCGATTGTTGTTTATTGTGGCGCGGGTATTAGAACACCATTAGCGGCAGATACGCTGCAAAAAATGGGTTATACCAATGTGAAAAACTATTCTGATGGTTATTTTGGATGGAAAAAGGCAGGTTTACCGACTGCGCCTTAGTTACAGTCTTTTTTCAGGTACTTTAAACCGCTTTTTAGCGGTTTTCCTTTGCCCCCCCCTCCTTTTATGACGTTTTGTATCTAATTTATCCGTCATTTCCGCAGGTTTTAGCGGGAATCTTGCTAAAGAGCTGAGATTCCCATTAAAAGCATATGGGAATGACGGTTTCTATTGTACAAAACATCGAAAAAGGAGGGGGTGGCAAGGAAAGTAGTAATTTTTCGAATGGAACATGCATTTTAAGGAATCTCTGATTAAGTCGATTAGAATTTAGCTTCGATAAAACTGTCGCTATTTTTCACGAAGTGAGACGTAATAGTCATTCTATTGCGCCGATCTTCGTGGAAAATATCGGCAGTTTTAGCAAGCTAAAACTAATTGGACTTAATCAGAGCTTCCTTAAGACACACTTATTTAAACTTATACTCGGCTGAATCATTCTTCTGTGTTGTTGTCTTCCATTATGATAAATTGATTTCATTAATCATACTTTGGAGCATCACGCGTGAGCATAGCTAACATTAATAATATAAACGACACGCTTAGCGATTCGGCTAATAGTTATCCCATTGAGCAATCCTTTAAATTCCCCTTAATTATTACCGCATTACTGGTTTTGCTGCCTGCTTTGGCTTTATATTGGTTTTTTGGGGATTCCGGCAGTTTTCCTCGTAGCTTAAAGTTGTTTTTTGGCAATTGGATTTCACCGATTATTCTTTGGTTTTTTACTGCTAGCTTTTTACACCTTTACCTTAAAAAAGGAAGGCTTAGAAAAGAGCAGCAACAAAGTAATCTAGTAAATAATCAGCTTGTAAATACTATTATTTCTGATGCTACGAGCGATCCTGATAAAAATGAACTCTATGAGGCTCTACAACAATCCAGCGAACAAAATGGCATTTGCTCTGACAACCTCGCCAGAACACGCTTGGCACTATTCTTAAACCACCATGATAATGATGTGGATGAGATTTTTGCGATTAAAGAACGCGAGTACCTAAAAGGCTCTTTTTCACTTCCTCGCTTTATGGTTTGGGCAATTCCTATTCTTGGGTTTATTGGCACAGTTTGGGGTATCAGTAACGGTATCGCACACTTCTCTGATGCCATGACCAACACCAATTCAGTAACGGATGTTTCATCCATATTAAAAGAAAACTTGCCCTTGGTGACGAACTCATTAGCCACAGCATTTGATACTACTTTATTGGCTTTGCTACTTAGCATCCCGTTAATGATGTTTATGCTAACACTTGAAAAAGAAGAGGAAGCTTATTTAATTGATCTAGATGAGCGCTGGTTTCATGATATTAAGCCTATGCTCCAGCAGCAGTCTTTATCGGCAAGTGGCGCTATTCTTGCCAACCAAAAAGGTGCACCTTCAAATTCTAATGAAAGCACGAACACCAAAATAGTTGCCAACGAGATAAAACTCCTCAGCACTCAAATTAAAGCCCTCCAGGAAACGATGGAGGATTTATACGAGACTGTTTTCACATCAAAGCTGGGTAAAAAATAACTGTCATGATGTCCCGCGCTACACGCCATGCCCGCTACCAACAAGCTGATAAGTTAGAGGTTAGTTTATTTCCATTTTTGAGTATTTTCTTGTGTGTGATGGGGGTTCTCTCTTTTATCAATGTATTGAGTAGCTTTAGCGCGCCACAAAAAATTGAATTAACCGCACAGTTAGAAACAGGCTATAAAGTTGCCTACCAAATCTTTAGTTTGCCCGATGGCATTATTAGCATGCCTCCCACAAAGCAATTACACAAACTTCAAGCGGTTGTTGATGATGCTGACAAAGAGATTATTGACGTAATTATTCAACAACGGGAACAAGCGATTGAAATGTTAAAAAATCATACAGGCTCGATAATGAATGCGGCAATCGAACCTGATGTAGATGATATTTTAGATACTGTACACGAGATTCGTACACTGAATGAAATCGCTTTAAAAAATAATTACCTATACGAAGAGTTTATACTTTTTGGTATTTATCCGAACGGCAGTCAGGCTTATCAAAAAATTCGTGATGTAATGGTACTAACACAGGATTCTGCTGCTATTTCTGTTGGGCTAGAACCACTTGATTCTAATTGGACGCTCAACTTAAATAAGAGTCAGCCTAAATGAAAAATCTAATCAGCCTAGATTCGCTCACAGACATCGTATCCAACTCAGTTGGTATATTGATTATTTTTGCCGTTATTAATCTCATTCACGATGACAGTAAAACCTTCCAATTAGAGATTCCTTTGGAACACGAAACAGAGCTTTCGCCCGTCTTTTTTATTAGCAAAAATGATCGTATTTTAAAAATGGACATCGACACTGTATTTGCCAATGCTACCTTACAAGCGACCAGTAAAGCGGCTGCAAATAAACGTCTTTTTCCCTTGGACTATTTTGGATTACTCGGAAAGATTGATGATGAAAAAGGTGTTTCATTCTTTGCCCAAGATACCAGTGAATGGCCAGAATTTATTGAGCTTGAACAGCGTAATTCTTCATTGCGAAAAAGCTTAGAAACACTCGACCCTAAAAAGCAATTTGCTTATTTCTTTGTTTACGA
>CAZSXI010000180.1:0-5093 GCA_964611045.1 uncultured Cocleimonas sp.
GTAACCGTGTGATGCTCAAAAATCACGTACAAAACAGCAAAAAACAAGGGGGGTGACAAAAGAAAATAGCTAGAAGTTAGCTAAGAAAGGTCATTATTAATCAAATCTATTACTTTCAAGGGATTTTCTGACAGTGTGATGGGTCTTCCTACGACAATATAACTAACACCAGCCACACCTGCATCGGCAGGCGTCATAACACGGCTCTGATCCCCTACTTCCGCACCTTTTGGGCGTATACCTGGCGTGACCAATAAAAAGTCTTCACCTAAGTGCTCTCTAAGCATCTTAGCTTCTTGTGCAGAACAAACTACGCCATCCAAACCTGACTCTTTAGTCAACTGAGCCAAACTTTTTACCTGATCTTGGGGTGATAAAATAACATTGCTAGAGGAAAGCTGTTCTTTGTCCATTGAGGTTAAAACCGTTACAGCAATCAGCTTTGCAGGAGAATCGATATCAAGCAAAGCCTGTTTAGCCGCACGCATCATCTTAAAACTACCCGTCGCATGAACATTCATCATCCACACCCCAAGGTTAGCCGCACTGCGACAAGCAGAAGCTACCGTATTGGGAATATCATGAAATTTCAGATCTAAAAATACATCGTAGCCCTGATCAACTAATTGTTTCACAAAGTCTGGACCTGCTGCGACAAAAAGCTCAAAGCCAACCTTCAATTTACACCGATCTGGTGACAATACTTTCACAAAACCCAGTGCCCGCTCAGCAGTTGGATAATCCAAAGCAATAATTAATTTACTAGACATGTTTCCCTTTATCTTTTTAAATTCTTACTTTCTGAAGGACTGCTCAGATTGCTTCTAAGGCTTGTCAGTACAAGGCGGAAAATTTGAGCTTGCTACTGCAAGTTGCTTTTTTAAGCTCACCAAGAGCTAAAAAGTATATCGTTACATTTCCGTAAGGAAATGTCGATGGTTGGTTGAAACAAAGTAATCTCTAAATAAATGACACACAACAAAGCTAGGCGTGATCTATTGTGTCCCATTCTTGACACGCTGGACAACGCCACAAATAATCATGCATCTTATAACCACAATGCTCACAACGAAAAGCTGGCACACCTTTTAAATAATTCGACAATGATTGATTAACTAAATCCAAACCTTTCTCAGCATCAATATGCTCGCTATGACTTTTAATATATTCAGAAGTATTATAAATGGACTCAATATTAAGCTTCTCTGTGCTCAATTCACTTTCAATCAAATCATCAATCGCTTTAGAACTACTATATTTTTTTGCTAATATAATGATTTTTTCAAAAACTGTTTTATTTTTTTGCTTTTTATACAACGCCAATAACTCTTTTTGTAAAGAACCCATCTCATTAAGGGCTAACGCTGATTGTTCGGTTTTATCAAATAACATACTCAATAACCGGCTATCATGTTTTATTGCTAGCAAATAGTTCTTTAACGCAGGCTTATATTTCTTTTGATGATATTCAATATCACCCTGCAAAGTCATCAAGCGTGTGGATTGTTTATAAACTGACTTCACCTTTGCCATCAATGTATCAACTTCATTTAGCTTACCTTGGTGCAAAGCCTCATCCGCTAATTCACAGTAATAATGCGCTACAAGTGTTTTACTATCAGGCGCTGAACCTGAGTTTTTCTTATTTGATTTTTTATAACAATCGGTTGCATCGATGGCTTTTTGCCATTCTTGTGTTTGTTCATAAATCGTGCGAAGTGAAGAACATACATCGGCTTTTGAAATATGTTTGTTAGAAGATACATTCGCAAGTAACTCTTGAAAAACACCTTCTGCTCGATCTAGCATACCTGCCGCATAAAAGTCTTCTCCTAGAGAAAACATCGCTTTTTGTTTTTGTATGGGTTTTAGATTGGTTCTTGCTATAAGATTTTGATGCACCCGCAAAGCACGGTCAACTTCACCGCGATTTCGAAAAGAATCACCCAATAATTGAAATGTTTCTGCGGTGTATTCGTCAATATCAGGATAGTTGAGAAAAACTTCGAGGGCTTTATCGGGTTCTTCGCTGAGAAGAAAATTTACACCTTTTACAAAGTGCCCAGACAATTGCTGTTGTTTACGCTGTGTTCTTATTAGCTTTCTACGTGATGCTCTCCAACCTGCAAAAAAGACCAAAGGTAACAATAATAGTAATATTTCTACCATTTATAATAATACGTTGTTAGTAACAATTTTTTAAGATTAGTCTTGAATGTTATATCTGTCTTTTGATAAGTTAATGCGCTCGCGCAACTCTTTTCCTGGTTTAAAATGAGGGACATGTTTAGAGCTTAATAACACTTTTTCACCTGTTTTAGGATTACGCCCACTCCTTGCCGCACGATGATGTAATGAGAAACTACCAAATCCACGAATTTCTATTCTAGAACCTTCTGTTAACGTATCACTCATCTGCTCTAACAATATTTTTACAGACTCTTCAATATCTTTACTGCTTAAATGACTTTGTTTTCTTGAAAGCATATTGATAATTTCTGATTTAGTCATCCCACCCTCCTTAAGTTTTCTTATTCCAGATTGTAGTACACAAAATCGAATAAGCAACTGAATTTACATAAAAAAAGCCGATTATGCAATAACATAACCGGCTTCTTTTAAAACAAAACTCTTTACTTAAGAAATAAACCCCCTAACTCAAGAGAAGTGCTTAATTACTTATCAAGTTGCTCTTTGAAGATATCACCAAGCGTACCTGTAGTAGCAGATTTACTGCCAGAGTATTCTTTCAATACTTCAGCTTCTTCAGCATAGTCTTTCGCTTTGATAGAGAGGTTAATTGCGCGAGTCTTACGGTCAACACCCATAAACTTCGCTTCAATTTCTTCACCCACTTTCAAGATTGTTGACGCATCTTCAACACGGTCACGTGAAATCTCAGAAGCACGCAGTACACCTTCGATGTTTTCACCAAGATCAATCTTAGCCATCTTAGCAGTCACTTCAGTGATCGTACCTTTTACGATGCTACCTTTCTCGTTTGCCGCAACAAATAACGAGAATGGATCTTGATCAAGCTGCTTAACGCCAAGAGAGATACGCTCGCGCTCAGGATCAACCGCAAGGATAACCGCTTCAACTTCGTCGCCCTTCTTATAATCACGTACAGCTTCTTCGCCTGGAACGTTCCAAGAAATATCAGATAAGTGAACCAATCCATCGATTCCACCTTCGAGACCAATAAAGATTCCGAAGTCAGTGATTGACTTGATAACACCTTTAACTTGATCGCCTTTCGCTGCAGTCTTAGCAAAATCATCCCAAGGGTTTGATTTACATTGCTTCATACCTAGCGATATACGACGACGATCAGCATCAATCTCAAGAATCATGATGTCAACTTCATCGCCAAGTGTTACAACTTTAGCTGGGTTAACGTTCTTGTTAGTCCAATCCATTTCAGATACATGTACAAGGCCTTCAACACCATCTTCAATTTCAACGAAACAACCGTAGTCAGTAAGATTACTCACTTTACCTGTAAGCACCGTGTTTACAGGGTAACGACGTACTAGATCCTGCCATGGATCATCGCCTAGTTGTTTAAGACCTAGAGATACACGGCTCTTCTCTTTGTCGAACTTAAGAACCATAACATCAATTTCTGACCCAATTTCAAGTACTTCTGAAGGATGCTTAACACGCTTCCAAGCCATATCAGTGATATGTAGTAAGCCGTCAATTCCGCCAAGATCGATGAACGCGCCATAATCAGTAAGGTTCTTAACAACACCTTTAATTTGCTTGCCTTCTTCGATTGATTCAAGTAACTCTTCACGCTCAACACTGTACTCATCTTCAACAACAGCACGACGAGAAACAACGACGTTATTACGTTTTTGGTCAAGTTTGATTAGTTTGAATTCTAGCTCTTTGCCTTCAAGGTAAGCTGTGTCACGTACTGGACGTACATCAACTAATGAACCCGGTAGGAATGCACGAATATCGCCAAGCTCAACGGTGAATCCACCTTTAACCTTGCCTGTAATCATGCCTGTGATAATTTCATCATTATCTAGTGCTTCTTGAAGAATTTCCCAAGCACGTAAACGACGCGCTTTTTCACGCGATAGTTTAGTCTCACCAAACCCATCTTCAACACTTTCTAAAGCAACTTCAACAACATCGCCAACTTTAGCGATTAGTTCACCTGCTTCATTTTTAAATTCTTCTGCTGGGATAACGCCTTCAGATTTAAGGCCAGCACTTACGGTTACAAAATCTGGAGTAACGTCAACAATTGTCGCGCTAACAAGAGAACCAGGGGTCATCTCGATATACGTTAGACTTTCTTCAAACAACTCCGCAAAACTTTCACTCATGGTAAAAACCTATTTATAAATATTACGCTAGCAAACCCATGCTAATCGGTTAAGTTAAACTTTAAAAAAAATCTAAAGTGTTCATTAAACAAATAATTCAAATGCTGTAACGACTAACTTAGTTTAGTTACACTATTGTCTCAGCGGGCTTTCAAACTATCTATTATCTTTGTACTACTTTGATTAATAAGCGCTTTTAACAGCATTCAACACTTGTGCAACAACCTCATCAATAGTGGATTTACCCGTATCAATAATGATTGCATCATCAGCAGGAACAAGAGGTGCATCTTTGCGATTCATATCGCGAGAATCGCGCGCCTCTATATCATCAATCAAGCCGCGCAGATTAGCATTTATGCCTTGATCTTTCAACTGTTTCAGCCTTCTCTCTGCCCTAATCTTCGCACCCGCTGTTAAGAATATTTTAACCTTTGCATCAGGGAAAACGACTGTACCCATATCACGACCATCAGCCACTAAACCGGGTAAATCTAAAAAGCGTCTTTGACGCTCTAAAAGTGCTCCTCGTACGGGTTTTACCGCTGCCACTTTTGATGCGGCGCAGCCACACTCTTCTGATCGTATTGCTAAACTAACATCATCACCTTCTAAGGAGACCGACACACCACCGCCAGCACAAGGTGTAAACGTAACATCAAGCTCTTCTGCAATTTCTGCCAAGCTATCATCGGCATCAAAATCCACGCCTTTTCTTTGTGCCGCTAAAGCAACTAGGCGATACAGCGC
>CAZSXI010000181.1:0-5085 GCA_964611045.1 uncultured Cocleimonas sp.
AAATATCTTGTGCCCTATGAAACACACGCACAATGGTAATTTGCACATTATCCCCAATATAAAAAATTAAATGTTTTGGGAAATCTTTTACAGGAAACCATCGAATACCTGCTAACTCTGGAATTTCCGTTTTAAATATTGATCCTAGTTTTGGAAAATTAGCTAGCAGTGTTTGTGTTTCCTCCACTTTATCTAAAAATCGGTCAGCTGTGAGTAGATCATCTTCCGCGATATAGAGAAAATATTGATCTAAGTCATTATCTGCTTGCGGTAGTACATTAACCGAATGCATTAGGCGCTTTTCTTTAGCTTCGCATGAAGACGTTCTTTCTTATTTTTCCAATAAGTAGGGGTAGCAGGGGTCGCTTCTCCTGAATCTAAACCATCAAGCAACAACGCCTCAATGCGCTGCAATGCTTCTTTTTTTTCTTTATCTTCTCGGATAAGAGAACGTACATAATCGCTAGGGTTGCTATAGCTTTCTGATTCAGTCTGATTCTTTGCAAATTGCTTTAATGAATCAGGTAGTGATATGTTCATTGTTGCCATTTCATTTAACCTCTCAATGTCATACTTAAATTATATAGGCATGGGTAATATTTGGCAAACTTTGTCAATAGCAGGCTGCTTTATGAACTTTTTGGCCTCATCAGTTGCCATTTCCTTGAATGATTTCGCTCCAACAACCGCCCATCCGAGATTAAGTAAGCCCTTCCCCAATCTGGTAAAATCACAGTAATACTAAAAATAAATTGGAGATACGAATGAATATCGGACTAATCGTTTTTTCGGAATGATCACTACACCTATCGTTTGGGGCATCGCGATTTACAACCAACTGGTTTCACTTAAAAATAACACCAAGAAGTCTTGGAGTAATATTGATGTATTGCTCAAGCAACGTAACAGTGAATTACCAAAGCTAATTGATACTTGTAAGCAGCACATGAAGTACGAACAGGAGACTTTAGAAAAAGTCATCCAAAATTATAGAATGGAAGCGCCATCGTCTTAAATTTTTAGATTATTTTGATAGCAATAATGACGGCAAGATAGATGACACCGAAATAACGGTGGTAAGAAATATGGCAGAAAAAAACGTTGATGAGAGTTTGGAAGAAATTTACCAAGAACCTGTAAGTCACGTTGTTTCTCGCCCAAATGATGGTCGCCCCTTTATCATTAGCAGTATTCACCCTGATGAACTGCTCTCACGCTATAAACGTGCCATGATTTTTCATTTTTCTACATGGATAGTCCTCACAATCTTTGCATTAGCCATGCAAGTCTAGAAATCTGTTTAAATAATCGTAATTTTAAAGCACACCCCCCCTGTTTTTGCCTGTTTTGTATGGAAAAACAGGTAGATTTTCGTACAAAACAGCAAAAAACAGGGGGGGTGTGCTTTAAAATACCTGCTAAAATCAAGAAAACATTCGTCACAGGATAGACACTTGTATCAATCATTAAATAAGCGCCTCAATAAAATAGAAGAAAAAGGTTTTACAGGGCTACTAAAAAAATCTTTAACGGGTTTAGAAAAAGAAAGCCTGCGGGTAAACAGCGAAGGTAATATTTCACAAACTGAACATCCCAAAGTTTTGGGTTCTGCCTTAAAAAACCCGTGGATTACCACCGACTATGCCGAAGCGATGTTAGAGCTAATCACTCCACCGTGTGATCGTGCCTTTAAGTCTTTAGATTTTTTACTCGATGTCGAAACCTTTGTTTATCAGCATCTTGATAACGAGCTACTCTGGACAACCAGCATGCCCTGCGTGATTCGTGGTGAAGAAGACATTACCATCGCGCATTATGGCTCCAGTAATGCTGGCAAGATGAAATCTGTTTATCGCCAAGGGCTTGCCGAGCGTTATGGCAAGATCATGCAAGTTATATCGGGGATTCATTTTAACTACTCTGTTGCCACAGAGTTTTGGCCAGCCTTCCAAGAAGTTGAAGGTGATACTGGCAACCCACAAGATTTTATCAATAAACGCTATATGGGCATGACGCGAAATATTCAGCGCTACGGTTGGATCATCCCATATCTTTTTGGTACATCACCCGCGGTTTGTAAATCGTTTTTAGCGGGCACTGTAACTCCAGAAACTATGAAGGAGTTTAAAGAATTTACATTCTACGAGCCCTATGGAACATCGCTTCGCATGGGCGACATTGGTTACACTAACCATATAGACGACGATAGGGGCATTAAAGCAAGCTACAATTCATTGGATGAATATATCGCTAGTTTGCGTTGCGCGATCAATACACCGCATAAAGAATACGAGGATATTGGTCTTAAAAATGGCGATGAATATTTACAACTCAATACCAATATTCTGCAAATTGAAAATGAGTACTATAGTAGCGTGCGCCCCAAACAAATTCTTGATGGTTTTGAAAAACCTACCGATGCTTTAGAGCGACGTGGCATTCAATATGTTGAACTACGTTCGGTAGACATAAATGCCTTTCGCCCTGCGGGAATGACGCATCAGCAACTTTATTTCCTAGAAATGTTTATGATGTTTTGCTTGCTACAAAATAGTCCTGATATCGATGAACAAGAAGCAAAGGAAATTGATAAGAACCAGAGTGTTGTTGCCCACCAAGGTCGCAAACCTGAATTGCAGCTAGACAGAAATGGTGAAAAAATCAGCTTAAAAGGTTGGGCAACTGAATTATTGAATGAAATGTCAGGCGTAGCTGACATATTAAATAAAGCTCACGATGAAACTTGTTATGCAAAGGCGCTAGAAGGGCAAAAAGAATTAATTGAAGACCCTAGCAAGACACCTTCGGCAATGGTTCTGGATGACATTATGAATCGTGATGGTAGTTACTATCATTTTGCAAAACGTAAATCTGAAGAACATCGTGATTACTTTTTGCAACGCAAGTTAGAAGCTGAAATACGACAACGTATTGAGCTTGTTGCTCAAAAGTCACTCCAAGAACAACGTCATACCGAAAAAGAAAATGGTATGAATTTTGACACTTTCTTGCAAAAATACTTTGATAATCAGTTATAGTTCAACCCTGCCCAACAGGCCACATGAACGTCATCCCGTACGTTTTAAGTGAGGATCTTTCCAAAGTTGGTGTGAGCCACAATATTCCCGTTAAAAGCATATGGGAATGATGGAATATATAAACACTACGAGAATCATTAAACACCATGAAAATCATCCGTGAAAATAAAGGCTTTATCCTTTTCGTCATCTTTCTATTCATCTTTAGAGGGGCTATCGCTGATTGGCATCCTGTACCAACAGGCTCTATGAAGCCTACTATCCTCGAAGGTGATGTCATTTGGGAAAACAAACTGGCTTATGACCTACAAGTACCCTTTACCGATATTTCATTGATGCGTTTAGGTGAGCCAGAACGTGGGGATATCATAGTGTTCACCTCTGAAAAAGCAGGAAAGCGCCTTATTAAAAGAGTGGTTGGATTACCCGGAGATACTGTCGAAGTAATACATAATCGCCTTTTAATTAACGGTGAAGAAGCAAAATATACAAACCTGAGGGATGAAGCCTTAGAACCTAAAAGAAAGATTGATAAAGAAGTGGGGATCTACGCACTGGAGTCGTTAGGCGACCTTAAAGCACATACCATTCAAGTGAAGCCAGAAGTTTATAACCCGCTTAAGAATTTCAAAAAGATGACAATACCTGAAGATAACTACTTTTTTATGGGTGATAACCGCGATAACAGTGCAGACTCTCGTTACTACAGTTACATTCCACGTTCTGAACTTCGTGGTCATGCAACCCACACATTAATGTCTATCATCACACAGGATACTTGGTCTATTTGGAAATGGCGTTTTCGTTCAGAGCGTTTTTTTAATGCTTTAAACTAATGACCAACGGATCATTTCTGCTTAACTGTAGATAATTCTGAGATAAACCGTCTACGCTTCTAACGCTTAGACCCACATAATTATTGTTTTATTGATTATGTTGAGGTTAAGCAGGTGGCGCTTAAAATTTTTATAAGTGGTTTTTTATGGATAGTATTCATTGTTAGCCCAACACTTGCCAACGCTCAAACTAACAATACAACTATTGGTATCAGCGTTGTAGTCTCTGAACGTGCAGAAAATCAGCAATGTGTGGTTGGTTTTGAGAATAGTTTAGACAATAAGCTTACGCCGATGCAAACTTCAGGCTGTCACTATGATTCAGAAGCCTTGATGCAAACTGCTTATCAACAAATCACAAAACATACTAAAAATTACAGCCATAGTTTTGTAACGGTTGTGATTACCGCACCTTAAAAGTTAGTTAGTCGTCATGCTAGCGAATGCCAGTATCCATCTATGATTTGGCACAGGCTTCAACCATGGATTGAGGCATTCGCCACAATGACGATTTTTACAACATCCCCTTATCTTTAATAAACGCAATCACAGCATCAACATTTTCACCCTCCTTTAAATTAGTAAAGAGATAAGGTTTATCGCCACGCATACGCTTAGTGTCTTTATCCATCACCTCTAAAGATGCACCAACCATTGGTGCTAAATCGGTCTTATTTATGATCAATAAATCTGATTTTGTAATCCCTGGTCCCCCTTTACGGGGGATTTTATCGCCTGCTGCAACATCAATTACATAAATGGTGAGGTCTGATAACTCGGGGCTAAACGTAGCACTCAAATTATCACCACCACTTTCAATAATAACAAAATCTAAATCAGGGAAGCGATCACACATCGTATCAACGGCAGATAAGTTGATAGAGGCATCTTCACGTATTGCAGTGTGCGGACAACCGCCTGTTTCTACGCCCATGATTCTGTCTGCATCTAACGCATTATGGCGCAGCAAAAACTCTGCATCTTCTTTCGTGTAAATATCATTGGTGACGACGGCTAGATCATAGTCAGCTTGCATTTCTTTACAGAGATGGCGCAGTAATGCTGTTTTACCTGAACCTACTGGGCCGCCTACGCCGATCCTTAGTACTTGTTTGTTGCTCATTTAATTATGTTTCCTTTTTCTCGTTTCTTTTGCTTTTAGTCCCCTCTCCCTAGCAGGGGGAGGGTTAGGGAGGGGGTAGAAATCCGAA
>CAZSXI010000182.1:0-5077 GCA_964611045.1 uncultured Cocleimonas sp.
CAAGTACTTGCTGTCATTGCCTCTCTATTTATGGTCGCGCTTGGGCTTTATCTTGCTGGTCTTTGGAATGGTCTTGCTAAAATAGAAAGCGTAGGTTCTGTACTTTGGAAACGTATTCAGCCCCTCACACAACGCTTTATCCCTGTTACAAATTTTCAACAAGCCGTTCCGCTTGGTTTTCTTTGGGGCTGGTTACCTTGCGGCTTGGTTTATACGGCTTTGATTTGGACACTTTCAGCAGGCGGTGCAATTGAAGGCGCATTAATTATGCTGGCGTTTGGTTTAGGCACATTGCCGAATCTGTTAGCCATGGGGGTGATTGCAACGCGCTTGAGCAAATGGGTGCGAAACCCTAAAGTTCGGTTAATTGCTGGAATGTTAGTAGTTTTAATGGGGGTTTTGACGTTGTTAAGAAGTTTTTAGCTCCTTCTCCCCCTGGGGAGAGGGGACTAAAAACCCAGCAAATAACTCTTAACTTGTCCTGCACTGGCTTGTTTTAATACTTTTAAGTTAAATTCATCCCAATCAAAGCTTTCTTCTGACTCATGCTCCAAATAAATGAGCGTATTACCATCTGACAGCCCATTTTCTTTACCACAAATTATTTTCAGCGTCTTTTCTAGTAAGTTTTGGCGATATGGGGGATCTAAAAAGATAATATTATATCCACCCCCCCTTTTTTTTGCCGATTTGTATTCTAGCAAATAACCTAATGCATCTTCTTGGTGTACTTTTGCATCAGATTCTAACAAGTTCAGATTAGATTCTAGTTGCTTTGCGACAGCCTTATTCATTTCAATAAAATCAACCTGAGCTGAGCCTCTTGAAAGCGCCTCTAAACCTAATATTCCACTACCTGCAAAAAGGTCGAGGCAATTTGCACCGTGAATACGCCCCTGCAGCCAATTGAACAATGTCTCACGAATTCTATCAGGCGTTGGGCGCAAGCCTTCGGCATCTATAAACGATAGCTTTCTACTGCGCCATTCTCCACCAATTATACGTAGCGTGTTTGTATTACTACGTTTGTTATTTTTCTGTGGTTTTTTTCGTGACATTCTTTTCTTCGCTGTTTTCTTTGCCAGATGCTTTTCCACCAACAATTACTGTCAGCATTTTATCTAAATGAACTCGACGTTTAAATGCATCAACGACTTCATCACGAGTAACCTTCTCAACCGTATCGGTAAAAGTATCCAAATAATCCAACGGCAAACCATAAAATCCTATCATCGCTATATAGCCGATAATATCTTTATTGCTTGCCGTGCGTAACGGAAATCCACCCACAATATTTAATTTAGAAGCTTTTAAGTCTTCTTCAGATGGTCCTTCTTTTTGGAATTTCTCTAGCACTTCACGCGCTACTTTTATAGCTTCATCTGTTTGTGAAAGCTTGGTTTGTAGCCCCAACATAAACGGACCATATTCTTGCATGGGAATAAAGTAGCTGTAAACACTGTATGACAAGCCACGCTTTACGCGCACTTCTTTCATCAAGCGCGACGTAAAACCACTACCGCCCAAACCATGATTACCCAGATAAAGCGAGAAGTAATCTTTATCACCACGCTTATTACCCGGTTGTCCAATCATTACGTGCGCTTGTGTTGATGGGAAAGGGATATGCACCGTTTTTGCTTCTGTTAATGGCTTAACCTCAGGGATTGCGGCTGCTTTTTCACCCTCGCCCTTATCATTACTCAACAATGCTTTGGATATTTTATTGGCAATGTTTTCTGCTTGTTGCTTATCAATTGCACCAACTAAAGCAAGTTGCCCATTTTTATTCACATAATATTGCTTAAAAAATGTTTTTAAATCTTTTGTGCTAAGCGCAACGATACTCTCTTCTGTGCCATTTTGTGGGCTTGCATAAGGATGATCACCATAAAGGTTTTTATAGAAAGCTTTATTAGCGATAGAGCTAGGGTTTTGTTTTTCGGCTTGCAAACCGACTAGCGCTTGCTTTTTTAGACGGTCAAAATCTGCCTCAGGAAAGTCTGGCTTCTCTATCACTTTTTGCCATGTTTCTAAAGCGGATGTCATCTGCTCATCAAAGGTTAGTGTGCGCAAATTTATCCACGCCATATCACGTGCAGCACCTGCTGAGAAGTTTGCGCCGACTGATTCAAAGGCTTCAGCAATTTGATCAGCATTTAAACCTGCGGCCCCTTTATCCAGCATCCCTGTTAGCATTCCCGAAAGACCTACTTTATCGCCATCGTAAGCACTACCTGCAGCAAAGGTTAGGCGCAAGTCTAGGATCGGAAGTTCTGGCACACTCACGTAATAAACACGTAAACCCGCATCTGTCACCCAGTGTTCTATTTTTGGGGCGGCTAAAGCGAATTGATTAATGCTAAAAACAAAAGCCACGAGAGTTATTTTAATAAGGTATTTCATTATTTTTCACCCTCTTTTTTATTTTGTTTACTGTCCAAAGGCAATGGGATTAGTTCTGCAACCGTTAGTTGATCTTCAATTAAATATTTTTTTGCCACATCCTGAATTTGCTGTGCCGTCACAGCCAATACACCTGGCACATATTCATCCATATAACCCACGCCTAGACCAACGGATTCCAATGAGCCTAACAAGGTCGCCATGTGTTGGATTGAATCACGCTCAAACACTTCACCGGCAATGACCTGAGCTTTCACACGCTTAAGTTCAGACTCACTCACAAATTCTGTTTTTAGTATTTCAATTTCATCTAGTAGTGCTTTTTTTAATACACTGGTTTCTACATCCTTGGCAGGTGTTCCTGTAATCACGAGCATATTCGATAAACGACCGTAACCGTAATACCCTGCGCCAGCACCTGCCGCTATCGCTTTTCCTCGTACCAAGTTTTTAGAAAAACGCGCACTATTTCCACCATCTAAAATATTAGCGAGGACTTCCAATGCATACGGTTCCCATTTTGGCACTTCTCCATTCTTGGCAGTAATCATTGCGGGTGTTTTAAAACCCATACGCAAACTGGCTAACTTTGCGGGGCGCTTTAAGACAAGATTTCGAATACCCTCTTGCTTAACCTCAGTGCGTAATTTTACTTCTGGCAACGGGTTTCTTTGATGCACACCAAAATGTTTTTTAGCCATTGCCATGACTTTTTCTGGATCAACATCCCCTACTACAACTAAGATAGCATTGTTGGGCGTATACCATTTTCGGTACCAATCAATCGCATCTTCAAGCTTCATACCTTCAAGATCAACCATCCAACCAATCACAGGGGCACGATAAGGGCTATTTAAAAAGGCAACGGCATTGAATTGCTCACGCAATGAAGATGATGGCTTATCATCAGTACGCCAGCGACGCTCTTCTTTAACGACTTCGATTTCTTTTTTGAATTCTTCTGGGTCAAAAACCAAATTGCGCATTCGGTCTGCTTCAATTTCCATCGCAGCTTCTAGTTTATCTGCGGCAAGCACTTCGTAATATGCAGTGTAATCTTGTGAGGTAAATGCATTGTTTCGCGCACCAATGGCAGAAACCATTTTTTCAAACTCGCCTGATTTATGCTTTTTTGTGCCTTTGAACATCATGTGTTCTAGCGCGTGAGATAGACCTGTGATGCCCTCATGCTCGTAACTTGTACCAATTTTATACCAAACTTGGATGACGGCAACGGGCGCGCGTTTATCTTGTTTGACTAGCACTTTCATGCCATTTTCTAAAACGGTTTCATGCACTGGATTGCTTTTATTCTTTGCATCTTCTGCATTAGCGATTGAGAACATGGACAGCAACATCGTCGTTATCAAAAAACTGCACCGAAATCGCCCTACAGGTGATAAACTTCTATTCTGATTTTGTTTCATATTCTTTGTACACCAAGCCCTTAAAATATTAATGTAAGTATAAACTATGTTCCGACTATTTAAGAAAAAAAAGCCTACCGATAATCAGACGCAAGAGTCAGATAATAATACGCTTGAAGAACAGGATTTAGATGCTAACTCAGTCACAGAGCAAGAGTCATCAACTAACAATAAGCCTTTAGTAAACGAGCCCTCAGCAATAAAAGAAGAATTATCGACAAATCAAAACCAACAGGTAGAACAACAAACTATAGAACCACAAAATCCACTAAAAGTTCAAAAACCTGTTGCCATATCCGCGGAAAAACCCAAAAAAGAAGGCTTATTCAGTCGCTTACGCTCTGGGTTAGCTAAAACAGGCAGTTCAATCACCGAGGGCATGGGTGATATTGTTTTAGGCAAGAAAAAAATTGATGATGATGCGCTAGAAGATTTAGAAACGCGTTTGCTAATGGCTGATGTAGGCATGGAAGCAACCACACGCATTATTGATGATTTAACCAAGCGCGTGTCACGCAATCAATTAAACGATGCTGATGCGCTAATGGAAGCAATGTATACCGAAATGGTGAAAATTCTTCGCCCTGTTTCAAAGCCTCTGGACGTAGATGACATTTCACCTGCGGTAATTTTATTAGTAGGTATTAATGGCGCAGGTAAAACGACCACTATCGGCAAGCTTGCCAAGAAATTCCAGAGTGAAGGTAAGTCAGTCATGCTAGCAGCAGGTGATACTTTTCGCGCTGCTGCGGTGGAGCAATTACAAGTTTGGGGTGAGCGCAATAATATCCCCGTCATCGCTCAGGGCACAGGTGCAGACAGCGCTTCTGTTATTTATGATGCAATGGAATCAGCGAAAGCAAAAAATATTGATGTTTTACTAGCAGACACAGCAGGACGCTTACATACGCAAACCAATTTGATGGAAGAATTGAAAAAAGTTAAGCGAGTGATGCAAAAAATAGACCCTAATGCTCCTCATGAAATAATGCTAATTGTCGATGCCAGCATTGGTCAAAATGCATTAGCGCAAGCAACCGAATTCAATAAAGCATTAGGCTTAACAGGCATTACCGTCACCAAGTTAGACGGCACCGCAAAAGGTGGTATATTATTTGCGATTGCTGAAAAAGTAGGCATTCCTGTGCGCTTTATCGGTGTTGGTGAATCTATTGATGATTTGCAAGAGTTTGATGCCTATGAGTTTACTGGCGCTTTGTTAGCGGGTGACGATGACTAAGAAA
>CAZSXI010000183.1:0-5030 GCA_964611045.1 uncultured Cocleimonas sp.
GAAAACATACACGTATCAGAAGGCAAACTAATCATTAAACTGAAAGAATAATTTAGCCATCCATATCACTTCTGAATAGCCCAAGTTTCAAAAATCTCTATTAATTGGGCTATTCAGAACTAAGCATTAGAAAATCCCGCAAAAAACTCAGAAAATAGCATCAAACAAGCATTATTTTTGTTGTACACTGTCTTTTAATATAGATACGGCAAATAAAATAATTACAAAAATAGTATCAACCCCAAGGGCGCTAAAACCAAGGAAATACCATGAAGCACATCGCAAGTTTAAGTTTTCTGATCCTTATCAGTCTATCTTCTATTGATGCGTCTGCGGTTGGGCTTCAAGATTACCTACAAAATGTATCTACAGCAGCTGCAGAAACTATCCCGTCAGCCACCTCAACTGATAGCGCCACCACTACTAACAATCCAATGGCTTACATCATTGAACTTGTTGTTGCTGGCATTGTTGCCTCTGCATTAATTATTTCTGTACTGGTTATGTTTCTTGGTCGTTGGACAGCGAATAAAGAGAAAAAAATAATCAAAGCACTGAGAATCGAAGCAGAGCAAGAAAAAGATAATATCGTTTCAGCTGCTACCAGTGTCCGAGAGAAAGAAAAAGAAACCGTCGAAATTGTTTCTGGCATGCAAGACAAAGCTAAAGAGCTTACGCAAAAGATCTCTTTGGCAGATGAGCACAATGAGAAAATATTAGAAGTAACTGAAAAAATCATTAAACGCGAAAAAGACCTCAAAGAAGTTACAGATCATGTCAGCACGCGCATGGACGATATTCAAGATTATTGGAAAGGACAACTTGAAGAGACTGTTTCAACCATTAGCCAAGTTCAGCACGGTTTAGATAAAAACCTTAATATGGTTGATGAAGGCATTGAAACGATGCAACGCCAAAAAGAACTTTCTCAAGACCTCCTCCAAGATTTTTTGGGTAAACACCAAGAGCAAGGGGCGGCAATAAAAAATAATTCAAACATATCTGATCAACTTGCTGAAACGCTTGAAGAAACCTTTAAGGAATCAAAGCAACTGCTAAAGCTACTCAAAGAACACCAAAAAGTTGCAGAAAAATCTTTGAATGGATTTGCAAAAGAGCTAACCGTATACGAAGAACAAGCCTACGAGCAGTTTGATACCACTTTTCAAGTTGCAGACCTAGCACGCCAAGAACTCACTGCAAATATTGATGAAAGTAGAAAGCATATCGAAACCATGCGTCGCCATGAAGAGCAAAGCCACAGTATTAACACACAAACACAAAAGAACTTAGAGTTGCTTGATTATTCAAAAATCATGAAGCTTTCAACCACACTAGATTCAACCCACGATATGTTTACTGATATTCGTAGCAGGGTTGATGAAACTAAAGTCATGCTGGATGAGCTACAAGAGATTGAAGCTGATATTAAAGAAAAGTCTACCCAATTAAACAGTGTTGAATTAAGTGATGCTGAAGAAATAGCTAAAGAAGTTTCTGGAAACTTAGACACTAAAATTGATAGTGAAGCTAAAGAAAAGAAAGAATCTGAGACCATTTACGATACAGATTACAAAATGGCGAGCGGTGATTTTACCCCCCTATCATTTTTCACTAATATCAAAAGTAATTCTAACAAGTAATACAAAACCTCAGGACAAAAAAATACCCCTAAAGACTTGTAGATCCTTAGAGGTATTACGAAGAGTTTCTATACAAAACCCTTAAAATAAGTTGAGCCATCCTTGGCTCCCAGTTGTTAAAATCCTTTAGCGACTTAAAAAGCTTTCTCAAACCTTTATCGCCTTAACCAATCCTTGGTTACAACTGGTGTATCCTATCTTTAAATAAACTTTGGAGAGTTATATTTGTTTGGTGTTACTACTTGGTAACTGGAAAGAAATATATCAAGCCTTTTACACTTTGAATATGACTTATAGCGCTAACGGCTGCTGCATGGTGACAGAGGTTTAAACGGTCAATTACTTGGGATAAAGAGTGCAGAGATTATTCTAAGCCTTATCCTGCTGTAGCTCCCACATAGACAAATAGCGCCCCTTCTTCGCCAATAACTCTTGATGTGAGCCTCTTTCTATAATCTTACCTGCCTCCATAACAATAATCATATCTGCATCCACAATCGTCGATAAGCGATGTGCAATGATTAACGTTGTTGTATTTGATGATATTTCACGTAACGTTTTCTGAATCGCTTGCTCGGTGGTGCTATCCAAAGAGGAAGTCGCTTCATCAAAAATAAGGATAGAAGGATTTTTTAGAATCGTGCGAGCAATAGCAACGCGTTGTTTCTCTCCACCTGATAACTTCAACCCACGCTCACCCACAATACTATCCCAACTATCTGGCAGGCTTTCAATGAATTTATCAATGTGTGCCATTTTTGCTGCTTGTTTTACTTCTGCTGTCGTTGCATTCAAATTACCGTATTGAATATTGTAGAAAATACTCTCGTTAAACAGAACGGTATCTTGCGGCACTATACCTATTGCTTTGCGTAAACTATCTTGCGTGACTTGGCTAATATCTTGACCGTCTATTAGGATTTTTCCCTTTATGACATCGTAGAATCTAAATAACAAACGTACCAATGTGGATTTACCACCACCACTAAAACCGACAACCGCTAAGGTTTGTCCTGCTGGAATATTAAAATCGACCCCATGTAGAATCCCCCGTTCTTTTTGATAAGCAAAGTCGATATTCTCAAAGCGTACTTCACCTTTATCGATAACTAAATCTTTCGCACTTTTTTCATCTTGAATTTCTGGCTCTTTCTTCAATAACTTAAATACTAAATCCATATCAGCAAGCGTGTATTTTATTTGGCGATAAATAATACCCAGCGAGTTAAGCGGAATAAACAACTGCAACATCAGCGCATTCACCATCACCAAGCCACCAATCGAAATCGTGCCATTGCTTACACCATCAACACCTAAATACATAATCAAGGTAACACCAATGGCAATAATCGTTCCTTGGCCAAAATTGAGCACCGACATGGTTGTTTGGCTTTTTACGGCAACATCTTCCCAGCCATCCATTAAATCATCATAACGCTTCATTTCTAACGCTTCATTGTTGAAATACTTCACGGTTTCATAATTAATGAGGCTATCAAAGGCGACGGTGTTTGCCTCTGAATCTAACTTATTCATTTTATGACGATAATCCATGCGCCAATCAGACATCAGCAAGGTGAAGATAATATAAACAAAAGCCGTTGCAAAAATAGTGACCGCAAAAATCCATGTGTACTGGCTTAGTAAGATAATCGCGATCAAACTAAATTCGATAAAAATAGGAATCATGCTGAACACAAGATAATTCATCAATGAGCCAATAGAGCGCGAACCTCGCTCAATATCACGGCTTATCGCGCCTGTTTTACGCTCTAAATGAAATCGCAAAGACAGTTGGTGCAGATGCTTCATCACTTTATTAGAAAGCTCACGCATGGCATGAAAGCGCACCCGCGCAAAGACTGAATCTCTCAGTTCGTTAAACAACGAACTGAGTAAACGAAAAACACCGTAGGCTGCAACTAATGCGATAGGCACAACCACTAACTGCTCTTGCTTGCCTTCAAAATGATCGATAATTTCTCGTAGCACTAAAGGCACAGAAACATTCGCCCATTTCGATAAAACCAAACAAACTAATGCAAAAATGGCACGCCCTTTGTAGGCGCTTAGATAAGGTAGGAGGTTGCGAAGATTGTGGATATCACGACGATTGCCGTGGACTTCTTCTTCACTATGAATTGCGTGCATTTATTGTTGCTCTCTTAAGTATGAAAGCATTGTACTTTTTAACATATCCTTTTAAAAGAAGCCTTTTAGAAGAAACTTCCCAGCCTAAGCTGGGACTCCTGACAGGAGCCCTCGCTTAGGTGAGGAATACAATTTGACCAACTAAGCCTTCGCCTCATCAGGATACATATTAGAAACTGATCCACAGATCAATTCATCAGGCTGATAAATAACCGAGGTATCTTTATTATCGTAATCTAAGTTATGCAAAAAATGACGTATACAGACCAAACGCGCACGCTTTTTATCGTCTGATTTGATCACGGTCCATGGCGCATCTGCGGTATCTGTATTAAAAAACATTGATTCGCGTGCCGCAGTGTAATCATCCCATTTATCAAGAGATTCCACATCAATCGGGCTGAGCTTCCATTGTTTAACTAAATCATGTTTACGCGAATGAAAGCGACGTAGCTGCTCTTGTCTTGTTACCGAGAACCAATATTTGAAAAGAATCGTTTCTGAATTTACCAACATTCTTTCAAACATAGGCGCTTGACGCATATATTCTAAATGTTGATGCTTGCTACAAAAGCCCATTACGATTTCTACACCTGCGCGGTTATACCAAGAGCGATCAAATAAAATCATTTCACCTTTGGTGGGCAAATGATCAACATAGCGCTGAAAATACCACTCGCCTAACTCTCTTTCTGTCGGTTTTTCTAATGCCACAACTCTCGCTATTCGAGGATTTAAGTGTTCGGTAAATCGTTTTATCGTACCACCCTTACCCGCCGCATCACGCCCTTCAAAAATAGTGACTATTTTTTTGTTTTCATCCTTTAACCACTTTTGAACTTTTAATAATTCAATTTGTAACAAGCGCTTATCTTGCTCGTAGTCTTTGGTATTCATCTTTTTTGAATACGGATATTCCTCAGCAGCATTACTTATTTTTAGTAATTCACTCCCCTTAGTAAAGGTTTTTGAATTCATCACTTTGTTTGAGTTTGTAAGATCAACCAATAGCTTTTTTGCTTCTGCTTTTGTGATTGGCTTTTCTTCAACTGCTTTTTTAGGTGCTACCATTATTTTCTCCTTAATTAATCTGATACAACTGTGCTAATACTTATAGTACAAGTCTATACGCTTCACACGGTCTTCTGTATGATTTAAGTTAACTTAATAAACTAAAGCAAAAAAATGTCAGAAAGAATTCAAAAAATACTAGCCCGTGCTGGCTACGGCTCTCGT